>DASVVF010000478.1:0-3827 GCA_036386695.1 Catenuloplanes sp.
CGTGCAGCCGATCTCGGCGGCGCGGGCGACGTCGGTCGAGGTGACCGCGGAGATGCCCTCGCGGTACACGTCGGCGGCCGACACGGGGGTGTGGAAGGCGAGCGAGGCGAGGATGGCGGCCTTGGCGGCGGCGTCGAAGCCCTCGACGTCGGCGGTCGGGTCGGCTTCCGCGTACCCCAGCTCGGTGGCCTCGTCGAGGGCGTCGGTGAAGCTGGCACCGGTGGCGTCCATCGACGACAGGATGAAGTTGGTGGTGCCGTTGACGATGCCGGTGACCCGGGTGATGCGGTCGCCGTGCAGCGATTCGCGCAGCGGGCGCAGCAGCGGGATCGCGCCGGCCACCGAGGCCTCGTAGTAGAGGTCGGCGCCGCCGTCGAGCGCCGCGTCGTGCAGGGCGGCGCCGTCCTCGGCGAGCAGGGCCTTGTTCGCGGTCACCACGCTCTTGCCGGCGCGCAGCGCCTCGACCAGCCAGGTACGGGCCGGCTCGATGCCGCCGACGACCTCCACCACCACGTCGACGTCGTCCCGCTTGACCAGGCCCAGGGCGTCGGTGGTGAACAGCGCCGGGTCGACCGGTAGGTCGCCACGGTCGCGGCCGAGCCGACGCACCGCCACCCCGACCAGCTCGATCGGCGCGCCGACCCGGGCGGTCAGGTCGGTGGCCTGGTCATGCAGCAGCCGCACCACCTCGGCACCGACCGTGCCACAGCCGAGCAGCGCCAGACGTACCGGTTTCACGACGGTCATCCCACATCCAATGCGAGCAGGTCGGCTTCGGTCTCCCGCCGGACGATCACCCGGGTCCGTCCGTCGCGCACCGCCACGACCGGCGGTCGGGGCACATGGTTGTAGTTGCTGGCCATGCTGCGGCAGTAGGCCCCGGTGCCGGGGACCGCGAGAAAGTCTCCCGGCTGCACGTCGGCGGGCAGGAATTCATCCTGCACGACGATGTCCCCGGACTCACAATGCTTTCCCACCACCCGGGCCAGCAGCGGCGGGGCCCCCGACGCCCGACCGGCCAGGGTCGCCGAGTACGACGCGTCGTACAACGCCGTGCGGATGTTGTCGCTCATCCCGCCGTCGACGCTGACGTAGCTGCGGATCCCGTCGACGTCCTTGACGGTGCCCACCTCGTACAGGGTGAACACGGCCGGCCCGACGATCGCCCGGCCCGGCTCGATGGACAGCCGGGGAACGGCCAGCCGGGCCGCGTCACACTCGTCGTCGACGATCTTGCGGATCCGTTTCGCCAGGTCGTCCGGGGTGGCCGGGTCGTCCTGGGTGGTGTACGCGATCCCGAACCCGCCGCCCAGGTCCAGCTCGGGCAGCTCGACGCCCCGGGCGTCGCGCAGAGACGCCTGCAGGGCCAGCACCCGACGCGCCGCCACCTCGAACCCGTTGGTGTCGAAGATCTGCGACCCGATGTGCGAGTGCAGCCCGCGCAGCTCCAGGACCCCCTCGTCGAGGATGCCCAGCGCCGCCTCGAAGGCCGCCCCACCGGCCAGCGAGAAGCCGAACTTCTGGTCCTCGTGCGCGGTGGCGATGAACTCGTGGGTGTGCGCCTCGACACCGACGGTGACCCGGACCAGCACCTGGGGGCGGACCCCGCGCTCCCGGGCCAACCCGGTCAGCCGGTCGATCTCCTGGAAGGAATCGACGACGACCCGCCCCACCCCGGCCGCCAGCGCCCGGTCCAGCTCGGCGACGGACTTGTTGTTGCCGTGGAAGGCGATCCGCTCGGCCGGCATCCCGGCCGCCAGGGCGACCGCCAACTCGCCGCCGGTGCACACGTCGAGATGCAGCCCCTCCTCGGCGATCATCCGGATCACCGCCTTGCAGAGGAACGCCTTGCCGGCGTAGTACACGTCCGCCCCGGCGAACGCCGCGACGAACTCCCGGCAGCGCGAGCGCAGGTCGTCCTCGTCCAGGACGTACGCCGGCGTGCCGTACTCGGCGGCCAGGTCGCGCACGCTGACCCCGCCGACGCTCAGGGCGCCGTCGGCGCCGCGCCCGACGGTGCGCGGCCACAGCAGCGGCACGAGCGCGTTGACGTCGTCCGGGGTACGCAACCAGCCCGGTCCCCGACTGCCGAGGTCGCCGTGCAGCGCCCCGGCCTCATGAGCTCTCATCAGCAGTGCCTTCCCAATCTTCCCGACCGGTCCACGGCGCGCATGGCCGTCACATCCGTTCGGGGGCGGACACGCCGAGCAGGCCGAGCCCGTTGACGATCACCGTGCGGGTGGCGTCGTTGAGCCACAGCCGCGCCCGGTGCAGGTCGTTGATCTCCTCGTCGCCGACCGGCAGCACCCGGCAGCTGTCGAAGAACCGGTGGTAGTCCCCGGCCAGGTCCTCCAGGTAGCGGGCCACCCGGTGCGGCTCGCGCAACTCCGCCGCGCCGGCCACCACCGCAGGGTATTCGGCCAGCGCCTTGAGCAGGTCGTTTTCCTTCTCGTGCACCAACAGCCCGGGCTGGAAGGCGTCGACGTCACCACGGGTCAGCCCGACGTCGGCGGCGTTGCGGGCCACGCTGGCGGCGCGGGCGGCGACATAGCGTACGTAATGCACCGGATTGTCGTTCTTCGCCCGCGTCCACAGGTCGATGTCGACGTCGATCGGCGAGTCGCTGGAGTACCGGGCCAGGGCGTAGCGGGCCGCGTCGACGCCCAACGCCTCGATGAAGTCCTCCAGCGTGACCACCGTGCCCGCCCGCTTGCTCATCCGCACCGGCTCACCGTCGCGGACCAGGTTGACCAGCTGCCCGATCAGGATCTCCAGGGTCTGGTCCGGGTCGTCACCGAAGCAGGCGGCCATCGCCCGCATCCGGCCGACATACCCGTGGTGGTCGGCCCCCAGCATGATCACCACCCGGTCGAACCCGCGCTCGCGCTTGTCGAGGTAGTACGCGCAGTCGGCGGCGAAGTACGTCCAGTCGCCGTCCGACTTGCGCAGCACCCGGTCCTTGTCGTCACCGAAGTCGGTGGTCCGCAGCCAGGTCGCGCCCTCGGACTCGTAGATGTGCCCCTGCTCGCGCAGCCGGTCCAGAGCCTCCTGCAGCTCCCCCCGGTCGTGCAGGTCCTTCTCGTTGAAGTACGTGTCGAAGTGCACGCCGAACTCGTCCAGCGACTGCCGGATCTCGGCGAACATCAGCTTGACGCCCTCGACCCGGAACACCTCGAGCGCCCCGGCCTCGTCCAGCTTCAGCGCGTCCGGGGCCTCGGCCAGCACCGCGGTGGCGATCTCGGCGATGTACGCGCCGCCGTACCCGTCCTCGGGGGCCGGCTCGCCCTTGGCCGCGGCATACAGCGAGCGGGCGAAGCGGTCGATCTGCGAACCGGCGTCGTTGAAGTAGTACTCGGTGCCGACCGTGGCCCCGGCCGCCCGCAGCAGGCGGGACAGGGCGTCACCGACAGCCGCCCAGCGGACCCCGCCGATGTGCACGGGGCCGGTGGGGTTGGCCGAGACGAACTCCAGGTTGATCCGCTGGCCGGCCAGGCGGTCGGTGCGGCCGTACTCCTGCCCCGCCAGCACCACGTCGCGCGCCAGCACCCCGGCGGCGGCCGCGTCCAGGCGGATGTTGAGGAAGCCGGGCCCCGCGATCTCCACCGACTTGATGCCGGGACGGCTGCTGAGCTCGTCGGCGAGCGCCGCGGCCAGCTCACGCGGCGCGACACCGGCCTTCTTGGCGAGCTGCATGGCCATGGTCGACGCGTAGTCGCCGTGCTCGGGGTTACGGGGTCGCTCCACCGTCGTCGCCCCCGGCAGCAGGGACACATCCAGGCCACGGGTGATGAATACGGCACGGGCAGCTGTGAGAACGGTGGCAGCGA
>DASVVF010000479.1:0-4188 GCA_036386695.1 Catenuloplanes sp.
ACCACCAGGTGCCCAGCAGTTTGCGGGCCAGCATGTACTGGGCGATCAGCGACAGCACCGTGGTCGCGGCGTCCAGGAACGGCAACGCGTCGCCGACGGCCACCATCACCCGCCACAGCCCGAGGGTGCCCAGGACGCCGACGGCGACCAGGGCGAGCGCCTCGCCGCGACGGGTCCGGGTCACCGGGAGCCGCCCGCGCCGCTGGCCACCGCGCAGCCACCAGTACCAGCCGAGGAGCCCGGAGCCGATGTAGACGATCTGCAGGCCGGCGTCCAGGTAGAGGCGGGCGGACCAGAACAGCATCAGCCAGAACACCGCGTTGGCGATGCCGACGGGCCAGGCCCAGACGTTCTGCCGGACGTACAGCCACACCGACACCGCTCCGGTGACGAAGCCGGCGATCTCTGTCCATGTCATACCGTCATCGTGACTCAGTTTGAGTCTTGAAGCAAGTCAGTATGAGTATGCTGATGCGGTGACCACGGATCGCGGGGCGAGCACGGGCCGGCGCGGGGACGACGCCGACGAACGGGCCTTCCTGGCCCGCTATGACCCGCGCGCCTTCCCGCCGGTCGCCGTGACGGTCGACGTGGTGGTGCTGACCGTGCGGCAGGGGCAGCTCAGCGTCCTGCTGGTCCGCCGCGCGGGCCACCCCCACCGGGGACGCTGGGCGCTGCCCGGCGGCTTCGTCGGCGCCCGGGAAGGTCTGGACGACGCCGCCCGTCGGGAGCTGGCCGAGGAGACCGGCCTCACCCACCACGCCCACCTCGAACAGCTGGCCAGCTACGGCGACCCGGACCGCGACCCGCGACTGCGGGTGATCTCGGTGGCGTACCTGGCCATGGTGGCGGACCTGCCCCGGCCGACCGCCGGGACCGACGCCGACGACGCCCGGTTCTGGCCGGTGGCCGACCTCACCGGGGCGGACCGGCCGACGCTGTCCTTCGACCACGACCGGATTCTCGCCGACGCCGTCGACCGCGCCCGGGCCAAGCTCGAGTACACCAGCCTGGCCACCACCTTCCTGGAGGAGCCGTTCACCATCGCCGACCTGCGCCGGGTCTACGAGGCGGTGTGGGGGGTGGAGCTGCATCCGGCGAACTTCCGCCGCAAGGTGCTCGCGACGCCCGGGTTCGTCGTGCCGACCGGCCGGGAACGACCCACCGGCCGGGGTTGGGCCGAGCTCTACCACCGGGGCGGCACCGCCCAGCTGCACCCGGCGATCCTGCGTCCCACCCGGGACGGCTGACCAGCGCCGGGCTACCGCTCCGGCGCTCCCTCGAAGATCTTGAAGGTGCCCTTGCCCTGCCGTTTGGCGGCGTACATGGCCGCGTCGGCGTTGCGCAGGATCTGCTCGGGGCCCCAGGAGCCGTCCGGGTCGATGGCCACCCCCAGGCTGGCGTGGATCCGGACCTGTTCGTCGACGAGCAGGAACGGCTCGTCGAGGTCGGCCAGGATCCGCTCGGCCAGCGCGGCGACCGCCGGGGGCTGCCGGCGGCACAGCAGGATGGCGAACTCGTCACCGCCGAACCGGGCCACCGTGTCGGTGTTCTGCAGGCTCTGCCGTAGCCGCCTGGCGACCTGGCGCAGCAGCAGGTCACCGGCGTGGTGGCCGAGCCGGTCGTTGACCGGTTTGAAGTCGTCGAGGTCGATGAGCATCACGACCACCGGGCGGCACTGCCGGTGGGCGAGCCGGAACTCGTCGTCCAACCGGTCAGTGAGCAGCGCGCGATTGGCCAATCCGGTCAGGGTGTCATGGAACGCCTGCTGACGCAGGGCGTCGGCGAGGGTGTCGCGTTCGCCCAGCGCCAGGCGCAGCTGGCCGAGCAGCCGGGCGTTCTCGGTGAAGGCCGCCAACTGGCGGATCACCACCAGGAACATGCAGGCGATCGCGCCGACCAGCACCCCCGCGGTCCGGGTGGTGAGCCCCTGCTGCAGCAGCAGGACGATCAGCAGCGCGTAGGTCGCCGCGAGGGCCACGTACGGCAGCGTGCTGTAGGGCCGCCGGCGCAGCGCACCGGACGTCGCCGCCCCGCAGCGCAGGTACCGTTCCTGGGCGAGCACCCCGGCCAGGGTCACACTGGGGCCGATCACCGTGATGCCGAAGAACAGGTTGGCGTACCGGGTGTCGGCCAGCACCGGCCCCAACCCCCGGGCCACCCCGTTGACCAGGGCGGTGATGCCGCCGAAGACGCCGGTCACCCGGGAGAACGGCGCCTTGCCGGCGAGCAGCAGTTTGGCCACCGCGAAACCGGCGACGAGCAGCGCGACCGGGCCCTGCAGGATGAGCAACAGCCCACGCCAGAGGTCGGCCTGCGGCCCGAAGCCCCGCTCGGGAACCGCGAAGAACCAGGCGAACGCGGCCACCCCGGCGACGACCGTGGCGATGTCGAGCCAGAACTGGATCCGCTCCTGGGCCGAATCCAGTTGCCTCGGGTAGCGCAGCATCACCAGCACGATCCAGCCGGTCCCGATGGCCAGCAGCGACGACTGGACCGCGCCGCCGACCGCCGCCGTCGGCCCGTACGGATCCCGCAGCACATTGGCCAGCTGGGCGACGCTGCCGACCGTGAAGACCACGCTGGCGCCGCGAATCGTCCACCAGAACCGGTACGCGGGATTGTGACGGTCCAGTAGGCGCACCACCCGGTGGCAGAACCACATCAAGAGGCCGTTCTGAGCCAGCAGCACCAGCCAGCAGATCACCACCTGGGTGGCCCGATCCCCCAGGTCCGCCGCGAACCACGCCACCGCCAGCGCGGTACCGCCCACCACGGTCATCACTTTCGGATCGCGGTACCAGCGGACCGGGTGGGCGGTTGGCGGCCCGTCCGGGCCGTTCACCATTCCCGGCCGCCGACGCCGGCCGGCCCGTCAACCGTCGCCGTGGGCCCGAAGCCGCGGCCGGGTGCCGGAGCGGGCGCCGCCCGCGATCGGGCTACTCGGAGTAAGTGGGTCATCACGCAATGATGTAACCGCTGGCAGGACGGTGCAACGTGAGTCCAGCCGCCCGGGCCGTCCGGCTATCCGGAATTCGCTCTTGACCTCAACCAAGGTTGAGATTCGAGGGTGGTGCCATGACCGAGATGAACACAGTCACCGCAGTTCCACCCCGGGAATCCCGTCCTGGCCGGCTCGCCCTGCCCTGGTGGCAGGCGGCCGCCGCCGGTGCCGCCCTGGCCACCGTGATCAACCTGCTGATTCTGCTGGCGGCCCGGGCGGCCGACGCGTCGCTGGTGCTGCGGGAGCCGGGCGCCGCCGACCATCCGATCACCGCCGGCGGCGTCATCTTCAGCTCCGTCGTCCCGATGACCGGCGGCATCCTGTTGGCGACCCTGCTCGCCCGGCGGTGGCCCGGTGTCCTGCGGCTGGCCCAACTGGTCGGCGGAGGGTTGGCGCTGCTCACCGTGGCCGGCCCGCTGACCGGCGGGACCGACGGGGCGACCCGGACGGCGCTGGTCGCCATGCACCTGGTCGTCGGGGTGACCGTCGTGCTCGCCCTGGAGGCGATCCGCCGCCGACGTCCCGACCCGGCCGGTGGCAGGATTCGGTAGGGTTCCCAGCCATGACGGTGCGCTTTGGCGTGTTTGTGCCGCAGGGCTGGCGGATGGACCTGGTCGAGATCGCCGACCCGGTGGAGCAGTACGAGGCGATGACCGCGGTCGCCCGGGCGGCCGACGCCGGCCCGTGGGACTCGGTCTGGGTCTACGACCACTTCCACACCACGCCGGAGCCCACCGTCAACACCACCTTCGAGTGCTGGACCGTGACCTCGACGTTGGCCCGCGACACCCGGCGGGTCAACATCGGGCAGATGGTCGGCTGCAACGGCTACCGTCAGCCGTCGCTGTACGCCAAGATCGCCTCCACGGTGGACGTGGCCAGCCACGGCCGGCTGTACGCCGGCATCGGCGCCGGCTGGTACGAGCACGAGTGGCGCGCGTACGGCTACCGGTGGCCGGAGCTGCGGGACCGGATGGGCCAGTTCCGCGAGGCAGTGGAGATCATCCACCGGATGTGGACCGAGGACGAGGTGGTCTTCCACGGCCGGCACTACTCGGTGGACAAGCCGATCAACGAACCGAAAGGGGTCCGCCAGCCGCATCCGTCGTTCTGGATCGGCGGTGGTGGCGAGCAGGTCACCCTCAAGTTGGTGGCGCGGTACGGCGACGCGTGCAACATCGGCG
>DASVVF010000480.1:0-2850 GCA_036386695.1 Catenuloplanes sp.
GATGAACCGGCGGCGGGCCCGCCGCCCACCCCGCAGGTCGACCGGATCCGCCTGCCCGGCGCCGGCCGGGTCGAAGACCATGCCGAAGAACGGGCTGCCATCGGGGTTGCCGGCCAGGTTCGCGCGGTAGGACGGCCGCACCATGCTGTGCCCGAACCGGTACGCCGCTCCCTGGAACTCGACCGGGATGAACGCCGGTCCGGGCTCGGGCCGGTACCAGCGTCGCCCGCCGGTGAGGATGGCGCGTACGGTCGCCGATCCCACGATCTGGGGCAGGAACTCGTTCAGGATGATCCACTGGTAGTGCCAGGTGACCAGCCGCCTTGCCTCGGCGAATTGCCGGGCGGCGGGCACGCCCTGGCCGCGCAGTTGGTCCACCACCCGGTTGTGGAAGGCGATGAACGCGGCCTGCAGGCCCGCGATGATGATGTTCTCGTCGTTGCGGTGGTCGCCGAGGATCGCTGTGCCGTTCGCCTGCCGGGGCACGTCCTCGAACAGGCCGCCCGACTCGAGGCGCAGCTTGACGCGGTCGGATTCGTAGAGGGCCGGGCTGCCCGTCGGACCACCGCCGTAGACCGAGTCCAGGTCGAACGCGGGCGTACGCAGGTTCGGTGTGTTCTCCGGTTCGGTGGGCTGCCCCAGCGAGGAGGTGGCGTCGAGGGTCATGTCGTGGTCCAGGAACTGCCCAAGGAAGGTCGTCCCGGCGGTGTGCGTGGGGTTGTCGCGGTTGCCGGCGCTCTGGGCCGGGTCGGTGATCAACGCGATCGGGCCGACGGAGAGGTTGTCGTTGGCGTCCATCAGGCCGCCGACCCGGCCCATGTCGGACAGGGCGAGCCGGACGCGGTCGTCCGGGGCGGGGATGAAGGGCAGCAGGTTCGGGAACATGCGGCCGAACCGGTCGGCCGGCGTGGCCAGTGCCCGCGCGGGTGCGGCCAGTGCCCGCGCCGGTGCGGCGGCTGCGGCGCCCGCTGCCGCGGGGGCGAGCGTGACCACGCCGGCGGCGCCGAGGCCGAGGCCACCGAGGAGTTGGCGACGGCTGATCTGGAGCCGCCCAGAGGATGCGGTCTCATCAGGTGCGGGAATCGGTGATGGCATTGCTTGAGTTTGTGCTCGTTCCGGGTAGCTAGAAAACCCCCCTGGGGGAATGCTGGCTTCCCCGGATATGGGCAATACCAATTGGCCAACGCCGATACCAATATCGACTACGCCCGAGCTCGGTGACGAGGCCTGCGCGGAGCGTAGCGATCCCCGCGGCTGGTGAATGGCCAGCTCAGCGTCACTGGTTCACCGCTGCCTGTTGATATTGGCCATAGGTGACCTTAATTGTTCGTTAACTCCGTCCCGATGGGGGAAGCGGCGGGTACCCCGCGCCCGCACAATCCAGCACGACCGTGGCCGGCTCCTGATGCCGGCCGCACCCTCGACCGCCCCACCCTGGAGGCAACCTATGGAGAACGCCGTGGCCAGCACCTCACCACCGGCACCATCACGCAGGCGCCGACTGCCGCGCCTGTTGGCGACAACAACCGTGGTGGCAGGCGTCCTCGCCGCGATCGCTCTGACATACGCACCGGCGCAGGCCGCGATCGGCACACCGCTGATCAATGCCGCCACCAATAACTGCCTGGATGTGCAGGGCGCCCTCACCACCGCGAAGACCCCGGTGGGCGTGTACGCGTGTCACGGTGGCGCCAACCAGAGCTGGGAACTCACCCCCGCCGGGCTGCTGCGGGTCTACGAGGGCACCCCGATGTGCCTCGACGTGCCCGGTGAGAGCCGCGCCCCCGGCGTCGCCCCGCAGATCTACGGCTGTCACAACGGCCCCAACCAGCGGTGGCGCCTGAACCCCAACGGAACCATCGCCAGCACCCAGTCCGGTCTGTGTCTCCAGGCCGCCGACGGTGTCGTGCGTACCGCCGCCTGCGGCACCGGCGCCGCGCAGCGCTGGACCCGGCCCGCCGCGGCCGGTGACACCCAACCGCCGAGCGCACCGGGCGGACTGCGCACCGCCGGGCTGACGTGCGACTCGGTCACGCTTTCCTGGGCCGCGTCGCGCGACAACGTCGGCGTGACCGGCTACGACATCTATCACGACGGCCAGCAGATGACCTCGGTCAGCGGCAGCACCCTGTCGGCCCGGCTCACCCTCGTCCCCGGCGCGGTCTGGGGGCTCTACGTCAACGCCCGCGACGCCGCCGGCAACGTGTCCCAGGCCAGCCCGAGCCACACCGTCGACGTCCCCCGCTGCGAGAACGACGTCATCGCGCCGAGCACGCCGACCGGCCTGGCCGGCACCGCCTCGGGTACCAGCATCACGTTGACCTGGCGGCCCGCGACCGACAACATCAGCATCGCGGGCTACGACATCTTCCGCGGCAAGGCCAAGGTCGGCTCGGTGGCCGGCACGGCGCTCACCTTCACCGACAGCGGGCTCACCGCGAACACCGCCTTCAGCTACACGGTGCAGGCCCGTGACCCGCAGGGCAACGTCTCCCGGATGAGCAACGCGGTCACCGTGCGTACCGCCGCGGCCTGCAACACCCCGGTCTGCACCGTCCGGCAGGTCGGCACGGACACCGACATCCCGTGGGGTCTGGTCACGTTGCCGGACGGGTCGATTCTCTACGCCCGGCGCGACGCGCACGACATCGCCCGGATGACCCCGAACAACGGTGCCAAGAGCAGCATCGGCGCCGTCCCCAACGTGCGCAGCACCGATGGTGAGGGTGGGCTGATGGGTCTGGCGATCTCGCCGAGTTTCCTTACCGACCGGTGGTTGTACATCATGCACACCTCGCCGTCGGACAACCGGATCGTGCGGATGCGGGTGAACCCGGCGAACCGGTTGGA
>DASVVF010000481.1:0-2547 GCA_036386695.1 Catenuloplanes sp.
GCCACGGCGACGTGATCAAGGCGATCGTGGCGGACGCGTTGGGCATGCACCTCGACCTGTTCCAGCGGTTGGTGGCCGATCCGGCCTCGGTGACCGCCATCCGCTACACCGCCACCCGCCCGTTCCTGCTGCGCCTCAACGACACCGGTGGCGACCTGAGCGCCTTCGTGGCGCCGAAGCGGCGACGTAGCCGGCGGTCCCGGGTGGCCGAGTCCGACGCGGCGGTGGGGGGCGGCGCCGGTAGCGGCGGCCGGGTCAGGGAGTAGACTGCGCTACGCAGTCGGTTGCCAACCCAGCGTGCCTGCGCCGACGCGGATGGGCCGCGGAATCGGCGCTTAGCGAAACACGTCGGCGGCTTGCACGCGCGGGCGCGCGTGCGGATAGGGTCGTGGGTATGACCCACCAGGTGTACGCCTTCGAGCCGCCGGAGCGGTTCGTCGCAGGGACCGTGGGTGCACCCGGCGAGCGGACCTTCTTCCTCCAGGCCCGCGGCGGTGGCCGCCTGGTCAGCGTGGCACTGGAAAAGGTCCAGGTGTCGCTGTTGGCCGAGAAGCTTGAGGAACTGCTCACCGAGGCGCAACGCCGCTTCGGGGTGGAGCTGCCCGAGGAGCCGGCCACCAGTTCGGACAACGACCCGCTGGACACCCCGGTCGACGAGGAGTTCCGCGTCGGCACCCTGGGGCTGGCCTTCGACGTCGACACCACCACCGTGGTGATCGAGGCGATCGCGGCCGGCGAAGGCGAAGCGGAGATCGAGCTCGACGACGACGACGGCGACGACGAGGACGACGGCGATGACGAGGACGACGACGAGCCCGACGAGGACCTCGACCGGCTGCGGGTCCGGCTGACGCCCGAGGCGACCCGCGCCTTCATCGCCCGGGCCCGCCGGGTGGTGTCGGCGGGTCGCCCACCGTGCCCGCTGTGCGGCCAGCCCCTCGATCCGCGCGGGCACCTGTGCCCCCGGCACAACGGCTACCACCGATGAGAACGCCGGCGCACCCCATCGGCGGGCCGGTGCGGTGACCACCGCGGACCTCCAGCCGGCCCTCGACGACAGCGATGCCCTGCGCCTGCTGCGGCGCGGCGAGTTCGAGCTGGAAGGCCGGCTGGTCGACGCCTCCAACACCACCCTGCGCGGGGTGCTCACCCTGGACGGGGTCAGCGCCCGCTGCGTGTACAAGCCGGTGCGCGGCGAACGCCCGCTCTGGGACTTCCCCGACGGCACCCTCGCCGGGCGGGAGGTCTCCGCCTACCTGGTGTCCGAGGCCACCGGCTGGGGTCTGGTGCCGCCCACCGTGTTGCGCGACGGCCCGTGGGGCATCGGCGCCTGCCAGCTCTGGATCGAGGAGCCCACCACGGTGCGGCCGCTGGTCGGGTTCGTCCCCGCCTACGAGGTCCCCGCCGGCTGGTTCCCGGTGGCCAGCGCCCGTGACGAGCAGGGCGACGCGTACGCCCTGGCGCACGCCGACGACCCCCGCCTGGGGCGCCTGGCGGTGCTCGACGCGGTGATCAACAACGCCGACCGCAAGGGTGGCCACGTGCTGGTCGGCGCCGACGAGCGGGTCTACGGCGTCGATCACGGGGTCTGCTTCCACATCGAGGACAAGCTGCGGACGGTGCTCTGGGGCTGGACGGGGCGGGGGTTGCCGCCGGAGTCCGTCGAGATGCTGCGGGCGTTGGCCGGCCGGCTCGACGGCGATCTCGGCGCGGCCGTCGCCGAGCATCTGACCCGCGCCGAGGTGGCCCGGCTGCGCGGGCGGGTCGCCGCGCTGGTGGCCCGGCCGCGGTATCCGCGCCCCTCCGACGACTGGCCGGCCGTTCCCTGGCCGCCGATCTAGCCGCCGATCCCAGCCGCCCGGCGGACCCGGGGCCGCGATCCGGGCTGCCCGCTGGCTGTCGGCTCGATCACCTGGTGGTCCGGACGCCGTTCGGCCCGGCCACGGCTGGCTAGGCTGGCGGGCATGGATCCTTGGACCGGGCACCAGGTGCCGACGCTGCCGGGCACTGGCCGCCCGCCCGCGCTGTACGACTCGGCGCGCCAGGGCGTGCACCCGACCCGCCCGAGCGGGGCCGCGACGATGTACGTCTGTGGCATCACCCCGTACGACGCGACCCATCTCGGACACGCGGCCACCATGATCACTTTTGACCTGGTGAACCGGGCCTGGCGCGACGCCGGCTTCGACGTCAGCTACGTGCAGAACGTCACCGACATCGACGACCCGTTGTTGGAGCGGGCACAGCGCGACGGCGAGGACTGGGTGGTGCTCGCGATGCGCGAGACCGCGCTGTTCCGCGAGGACATGGAGGCGCTGCGGCTGATCCCGCCGGACCACTACGTGGGTGCGGTGGAGTCGATCCCGGCGATCGTGGAGCAGGTCGGCGTCCTGGTGGACGGCAAGGCGGCGTACCGGCTGCCCGACGGCACCGGGGACGTCTACTTCGACGTCAGCGCCGCGCCGGCGTTCGGCTACGAGTCCCACCTGACCCGTCCGCAGATGATCGAGTTGTTCGGCGAGCGCGGCGGGGACCCCGACCGGGCCG
>DASVVF010000482.1:0-1699 GCA_036386695.1 Catenuloplanes sp.
GAGCAGCACCTCGGGCGGGCGCGGCAGGTCCGTCAGGTGCGCCGTCCGGGCGTCGACCACCTCGGTGGCCCCGAGGTCCCAGGCCAGAGCCAGCCGTGCGGGGTTGACGTCGGACACGACGACCTCGGTGGCGCCGAAGGCCAGCGCCGCCTGGACGCTCACCAGCCCGATCGGCCCGGCCCCGGTGACCAGCACCCGGGAGCCGGCACCCACCCGGCCCCTGCGGCAGGCCCAGATGCCGACCGACAGGGGTTCCAGCAGCGCGGCGGCGTCGTCGCTGATCGTCTCGGGCACCGGGTGGGCGAAGGCCGCGTGGACGACGACGTACTCGGCGAAGGCGCCGTCGATCGGCGGGGTGGCGAAGAAGCGCATGCCCGGGCAGAGGTTGTAGCGCCCGGCCAGGCACTGCGGGCAGGTCAGGTCCGGCACCCCCGGCTCGACCGACACCCGCTGCCCGACGGCGAGCGTGGCCACGCCGGGGCCGAGGGCGGCCACCTCACCCGCCGCCTCGTGACCCAGCACGAGCGGGGACTCGACGACGAACCGGCCGATGCGTCCGTGGTCGTAGTAGTGCGTGTCCGATCCGCAGACCCCGACCGAGGAGACGCGGACGACCACCTCGCCGGGGCCCGGCCGCGGGACGGCCCGCTGCTCCACGACCACGTCGCCGGGCCCGCGCAGGACCGAGGCCCGCATCGTGGCCGCCGGACCGTGGTCCCCGGTCCCCCGGACCGTCCCGGTCGCCGCGCTCACTTGACCGCGCCCAGCGACAGCCCCTGCACCAGCTTGTCCTGGGCGGCGAAGCCGGCGACGAGCACGGGCAGCGACACCACGAACGAGGCCGCGCAGACCTGCGCCAGGAAGAGCCCCTGGCTGGTCACGAAACCGGTCAGGTAGACCGGTGCGGTCCCGGCCACGGTGCCGGTCAGGGTCCGGGCCAGCAGCAGCTCGTTCCAGCTGAAGATGAAGCAGATCAGCGAGGTCGCGGCGATGCCCGGCAGGACGATGGGCGCCACCACCTGACGGAGGGTCAGCAGCAGCCCCGCGCCGTCCATCGAGGCCGCCTCGAGGATCTCGACCGGGACCTCGGCGAGGAACGAGCGCATCATCCAGACCGCGATCGGCAGGTTCATGGCGGTGTACAGCACGATGAGCAGCCAGATGTTGTCCAGGAGCCCGGTGAACTGGGCGAACAGGTAGATGGGCAGCAGCCCGGCCACGATCGGCAGCATCCGGGTGGACAGGAAGAAGAACATCACGTCGGTCCACTTGCGCACCGGCTTGATCGACAGCGCGTAGGCGGCCGGGATGGCCAGCAGCAGCACGATGATCGTGGAGACCACGCTGGCGGTCAGCGAGTTGGCCAGCGACGGCCAGGGGCTGGTGCCGGCGCCCACACCGAAGAAGGACTGGTAGCCCTCGGTGGTCAGCGGGGCGAAGAGCGACGGCGGGTTGGTGGCGGCGTCCTCCTCGCTGTGGAACGACGTGAGCACCATCCAGAGCACGGGCACGACGAACAGGAAGCCGATCAGCCAGGCGAGCACCCCCAGCAGGGCACCGGACCGCGGCTTGCGCGGCCGGCGGGGTTGACCCTTGGGCGTGCGGGTGGCGGCGACCGGTGCGACATCGGTGACCGAGCTCATCGCGCGTTCTCCTCCTGGAACAGCGTCGACACCGTCCGCAGCGCCAGCGTGGCGAT
>DASVVF010000483.1:0-2766 GCA_036386695.1 Catenuloplanes sp.
TCGCCGAGCTGACCGACGGGGCCACCCTGTCGCTGGCGGCGGCGCCGCTGGCTCACCGCCCGCCGCGCCATCTGCCGGTCGATCTTGGCGCGCGCGAGCTTGCGCTGCCGGTCCCTGCTGGAAGGCACCGAGTGCTCCCTCCTGGTCGCCTCACCTGGTGGTGGCGGTCAGCGCTGTCCGCCCGGCGGTCCGTGCCCGCCGCGGGAGTGCTCCACGCCACACGCCCGCCAGAGTGTACGGGTACCGGCTGAGAGAGTGCTGTCCGAGGTGCGGCTAGGCTCGCGGATGGTTCGACGACCGCCGGCGGTGCGCCGGGGGCAGACCGCTGAGAGGGGCGTGGCCGTGCTCGTGGCCGGCTTTCCCGCCGAGGCCTTCGGCACGAACTGCTATGTCGTGGCCACCGCCGCCGGCGAGCAGTGTGTCGTGGTCGACCCGGGCATCGGGGTGATCGACCAGCTCGACGCCGTGCTCGCCGAGCACCGGCTGCACCCGGTCGCCGTTCTGCTCACCCACGGACACGTCGACCACACGTTCTCCGTCGCCCCGGTGTGCGGGGCGCGCGGCATCACCGCCTACGTGCACCCCGGCGACCGGGAGATGCTGGCCGACCCGGCGAAGGGCCTGTCCGCCGACATGCGGGCGTTGTTCGGCGGGCGCCTGCCGTACACCGAACCGGACGACGTCGCCGAGCTGACCGACGGGGCCACCCTGTCGCTGGCCGGGCTGGAGATCACCGTCGACCACGCCCCCGGCCATACCGGCGGGTCGGTGCTGCTCCGGTTGCCCGGCGCCGGCACGGACTGGGAGGCCGACGAGGTCTGCCTCTCCGGTGATGTGCTCTTCGCCGGCTCCATCGGGCGTACCGACCTGCCGGGCGGCAGCATGCCCGCGATGCTGGCGAGCCTGCGCGACAAGGTGCTTCCGCTCGCCGACGACACCGTCGTCCTGCCCGGCCACGGCCCCCAGACCACCATCGGCCGCGAACGCGCCACCAACCCGTACCTGCGTCAGGTCGGTAGCGCGCCCACCCGCGGTCTGTGACACCCGCTCGCGCCCCGCGCGGGCGCGAGACTGGCAAGGAGCTTTTCTGATGAGTAGGCCCACCCCGATCTCCGGTTTCCCCGAGTGGCTGCCACCACAGCGGATGATCGAGCAGTACGTCATCGACCGGATCCGGTCGACCTTCGAGTTGTACGGCTTCGCGCCGCTGGAGACCCGCGCCGTCGAACCGCTCGACCAGCTGCTGCGCAAGGGCGAGACCTCCAAGGAGGTGTACGTGCTGCGCCGGCTGCAGGACGCCGGCGGCGACGGGACCGCCGACACCGGTGACGACGCCCTCGGGTTGCACTTCGACCTGACCGTGCCGTTCGCCCGGTTCGTCCTGGAGAACGCCGGGAAGCTGACCTTCCCGTTCCGGCGCTACCAGATCCAGAAGGTGTGGCGCGGCGAGCGCCCGCAGGAGGGCCGCTACCGCGAGTTCCTCCAGGCGGACATCGACATCGTCGACCGGGACACCCTGCCGGCGCACTACGAGGCCGAGTTGCCGCTGGTCATCGGCGACGCCCTGGCCGACCTGCCGATCGGTGGCTCCGACGGCCGGCCGCCGGTGCGGATGCAGGTCAACAACCGCAAGGTGTGCGAGGGCTTCTACCGGGGCATCGGCATCACCGACGCCGGCGCGGCGCTGCGCGCGATCGACAAGCTGGACAAGATCGGGCCCGGCCGGGTCGCGGCGCTGCTGGTGGAGACCGCCGGGGCCACCGAGGCGCAGGCCAGGGCGGCGCTGAGCCTGGCGGAGATCTCCGCGCCGGACGCCTCGTTCGCCGACGCGGTGCGGGCGTTGGGGGTCAGCGACCCGCTGCTCGACGAGGGCCTCGAGGAGCTGGTCCGGGTGATCGAGACGGCCCGCGAGCACGCTCCCGGGCTGTGCGTGGCCGACCTGCGGATCGCCCGCGGCCTGGACTACTACACCGGCACGGTCTACGAGACCCAGCTGCTCGGCTACGAGCGTTTCGGCTCCATCTGCTCCGGCGGTCGCTACGACAACCTCGCCTCCGCCGGTGCCGACCGGTTCCCGGGGGTGGGCATCTCCATCGGGGTGTCGCGGTTGCTGGGGCTGCTGCTCGGCGGTGCCGCGATCGGGGTGACCCGCTCGGTGCCGACCTGCGTGCTGATCGCGCTGCCGCACGAGGACCAGCGGCCGGCGTGCGACCGGGTCGCGGCGACCCTGCGTCGCCGGCGGATCGCCACCGAGGTGGCCCCGTCGGCGGCGAAGTTCGGCAAGCAGATCCGGTTCGCCGAGCGGCGGGGGATCCCGTACGTCTGGTTCCCGGGCGGTGCGGACGGGTCCGACACGGTCAAGGACATCCGCTCGGGGGAGCAGGTCGACGCGGACCCGGCGACCTGGCAGCCGCCCACCGAGGACCTGCGTCCCCGGGTGACCCGCGGCGGGTAACGGCGACCGGTTACGCGGCCGGCCCCACCGGGCCGGCCGCGTACCGTCAGCGGCGCGGCGACACGTCCACCGTCCGGTCCAGCCAAGCCCGCAGCCCGGTCCCGGTGCTCCGCGCGCCGTCGCTGGGCGGACCGCACAGGGCGGTGACCAGGAACTCCCCGCGGGCCCGGCTGACCGGTTCGACGACCGCCGGATCGCCGGTGACCAGGTTTTCCGCCAGGGTGACCTGCCGCTGGCCGTCGGCCGAGTGCAGCGACACGGTGGTCTGCCCGATGACCCCGCCGTTGTGGCCCCAGACCGGTCCGCACGGC
>DASVVF010000484.1:0-3851 GCA_036386695.1 Catenuloplanes sp.
CGTCGGGGCCGGCGTTGTCGCCCTGAGCGCCGGTTCGATGACCGACGCCAAGACGCTCAGCGAGTCGGCGCTCAAGGACATTCAGACCGCCTCGATGACCGCCGAGGACATCGAGGAGCGCACCGCCGACGCCGAGCGCGCCTCCCGGGACAACGAGCGGGCCGGCAACGCCGCAGCGCGGCCGGAGGCCGAGCCGTGGGTGCTCCCCCTGGAGAGCTACACCTGGACCTCCCCGTTCGGGGTGCGCTGGGCCGAGATGCACACCGGCGTCGACCTGTCCGCCCCCGAGGGCACCCCCTACCGGGCCGTGCACGCCGGCGTGGTCAAAGAGGCGAAGTGGCTCGGTGGCTACGGCTACGGCGTCGTCGTCGACCACGGCAACGGCATCCGGACCGTCTACGGCCACTCCTCGCGCCTGATGGTGCGGCCCGGTCAGCAGGTCAAGGCCGGCGAAGTGCTCGGCGAGGTCGGCAGCACCGGCTACTCATACGCCCCCCACCTGCACTTCGAGCTGCAGGTGAACGGTGTCGCCAAGGACCCGGTCCCGTTCATGCGGCAGCAGGGTGCGGACATCAGGCTGCAGGTCGGCGGCCTGACCGCCCCCGCCTCCTGAACCGCCGCCCGTTTCCCCCCGAACCGCCGCCCGTTTCGCTGAGCCGCCGCCCGTTTCGCTGAGCCGCCACCCGGCCTCCTGACCAGGCCGGCGCACCGGCCTCCCGGCGCACCGACCTCCCGCGCCGCCGCGGCTCAGATCTTCTCGACCGGCGCGTGCCGCAACACCAGCCACATGACCTGGTCCCCGAAGTCGATCTGCGCCCGGGCACCCGGACCGTGGCCCTCCACCGCGACCACCCGGCCGAGTCCGTAGCGCTGGTGGTTGACCCGGTCCCCGGCCGCCACCTTGGGCACCTGCGGCAGATCGCTCGCCGTGGACAGCCGGCTGGGGTCGATCCCGAGCCGTTCCGCCAGCCGCGCCGCCTTCGGCGTACCCCCGGGGAAGCCGCCGCCGCGCGCGGCCGCCGCCCGGTCCGCGCCGGCCGACCGGCCACCCACGCCGCCGCCCGTGCCGGACCACGAGGTGTAGGCGCCCTCGGTCCGCTCCCAGCGGACCAGCTCCACCGGCAGCTCGTCGGTGAACCGCGACGGCGGATTGTACTGCGGTTGCCCCCAGGCCGACCGGGTCACCGCCCGGGACAGGTAGAGCCGCTGCCGGGCACGGGTGATCCCCACGTACGCCAGCCGGCGCTCCTCCTCCAGCTCGGTGTTGTCCCCCAGCGACCGCAGGTGCGGGAAGACCCCGTCCTCCAGGCCGGTGAGGAAGACCACCGGGAACTCAAGTCCCTTGGCGGTGTGCAGCGTCATCAGCGTGACCACCCCCTGGTGGTCGGGATCGTCGCTCGGGATCGAGTCGGCGTCGGCGACCAGGGCCACCTGCTCCAGGAAGCCGGCCACGCCGGCGACCACGGGCGCGTCCTCGTCGCTCTGGGCCTCGATCCGCTCGGTGTACTCCCGCGCGACGCTGACCAGCTCCTGCAGGTTTTCCACCCGGCCGGCGTCCTGCGGGTCGAGGCTCTCCTCCAGCTCGGCGAGGTAACCGGAGCGTTGCAGCAGCGCCTCCAGCACCTCCTCGGGCGGGGCGGTCCGGGCCAGCTCGCGGGCGGCGTCCAGCAGCGCGACGAAGTCGGCGATCCCGTTCGCGGCCCGGGTGGAGATGCCCGGCGCCTGCGCGGCGCGGCGCAGCGCCTGCCCGAACGAGATCCGCTCGCGGCTGGACAGCGCCTCGACGCAGGCCTCGGCCCGCTCACCGATGCCCCGGCGGGGGGTGTTCAGCACCCGGCGGATGCTCACCGTGTCGTCGTCGTTGGCCACCGCGCGCAGGTACGCCAGCGCGTCGCGGACCTCTTTGCGCTCGTAGAAGCGCACCCCACCGACCACCTTGTACGGCAGGCCGACCCGGATGAACACCTCCTCGAAGACCCGCGACTGGGCGTTGGTGCGGTAGAACACGGCCACGTCACCGGGGCGGGCCAGGTCGTTGTCACACAGCCGGTCGATCTCGCGGGCCACCCAGTCCGCCTCGGCGTGCTCGGTGTCGGCGACGTAGCCGACGATCTGCTCACCGGGACCCTGGTCGCTCCAGAGCCGCTTGGGCTTACGGGCGGAGTTGCGGTCGATCACCGCGTTGGCGGCGTTCAGGATGGTCTGCGTCGAGCGGTAGTTCTGTTCGAGCAGGATCGTGCGGGCGTCCGTGAAGTCCCGCTCGAACTCCAGGATGTTGCGGATCGTCGCACCGCGGAACGCGTAGATCGACTGGTCGGCGTCGCCGACCACGCACAGCTCGCCGGGGGGCACGTTGCCGCCCTCCGGGCCCACCAGTTCCTTGATCAAGGTGTACTGGGCGTGGTTGGTGTCCTGGTACTCGTCGACCAGCACGTGCCGGAAGCGGCGCCGGTAGCCCTCGGCGACATGCGGGTGCGACTGGAACAGGTGCACGGTGGCCATGATCAGGTCGTCGAAGTCGAGCGCGTGCGCCTCGCGCAGCCGCCGCTGGTACAACTGGTACGCCTCGGCCAGCGCCCGCTCGTTGGGGCCGTTGGCCCGGCCGGCGAAGTCCTCCGGGTCGACCAGCTCGTTTTTCAGGTTCGACACCTGGGCGGCCAGGCCGCGGGCCGGGTAGCGCTTCGGGTCCAGGTCCAGCTCCCGGGCCACCATCTGCATCAGTCGGCGCGAATCGTCGGCGTCGTAGATGGAGAAGGTGGACTTCAGACCGGCGTGCTCGTGCTCGGCGCGCAGGATGCGCACGCACGCCGAGTGGAACGTGGAAACCCACATCAGCCGGGCCCGCGGCCCCACCAGCGCGGCAACGCGCTCCTTCATCTCGCCCGCGGCCTTGTTGGTGAAGGTGATCGCGATGATCTCCCCGGGATGCACCTGCCGGGCCGCCAGCAGGTAGGCGATCCGGTGGGTGAGCACCCGGGTCTTGCCGGAGCCGGCACCCGCGACGATCAGCAGCGGCGCGCCGGCATGGGTCACCGCGTCCCGCTGCGGGCCGTTCAGGCCGTGCAGGAGCTCATCCGGGTCGAGCCGGGGGCGGACGGCACGGCGGGGCGCGACCACCTGCTCCCCGGTCTCGGGCGCGCCCTGACCGGCAGCGCCGGAAGCGGTGGAGGTGTTCGGGACCGGTGGGGTTTCGAAGAGGGCATGCATCGCTCGGGAAGTCTATGCCCCGGGTCCGACATCGACACCGACCTGTCACCCGGCAGGTCTGGCGCCGTCCACGAGTCATCGAGCAGCATGACGGTGTTCGTCCTGAGCGCAACGCCACCGGGGCGCTACCCTCCGGCGGTGCCGCCACCCCCACCGACCGGGAGCAAAACGCCATGAGCCAACCGCGTGCGCGCGGCTGGGCGGTCCTGCGCCACCTCGCCGTACCGGCCCTCGCGTTGACCGTCGTCGTGACCCTGCCCACCACCACACCGCAGCCCTCCACCGCCGGGCACGCCGCTGCGCGGACTGCCGCGCTGGCCCCGGTGAGTGTCTCGACCGGCCTGCCGACCGGCCCGACGGTCAACGGGAACCTGCTGAGCTACAACGACTTCCACGGCGCCATCGACCCGCCCGGCGGCACCGTCAACGGGGTCCCGGCCGGCGGGGTGGAGTACCTGGCGACCTGGTTGAAACGGCTGCGCGCCGAGGCCGCCGCCGAGGGGCGGCGCAGCGTCACCGTCGGCGCCGGTGACCTGATCGGGGCCACCCCGCTGGTCAGCGCCGCCTTCCACGACGAGCCGACCATCGAACTGATGGACCTGATCGGCCTGCAGGTCAGCTCCGTCGGCAACCACGAGTTCGAC
>DASVVF010000485.1:0-2083 GCA_036386695.1 Catenuloplanes sp.
CTGGCCACCGCCGCGGACGCCGCCGTGCTCGGCCTCAACGCGGTCAGCGATGGCCGGCACGTGATCCTGCCGAGTCAGGCGGTCGGGCTGGCCGCCGCGCTACGGGAGCGTGGATACGACACAATTGGTGTTGATATGTCCGAGCTGCGCAAGGCGGGTGGCGGTCCCAAGTGCTGCACCCTGGAGGTTCGAGCATGACGCCCGGAGGTACCCGCATGACCATCGTGGACGCCCCGCTGACGCCGGCGGCGCTGGACGACGCGCAGCGCTGGACCGCGCACAACTACCACCCGCTTCCGGTGGTGGTCGCCTCCGCCGAAGGCGCCTGGGTGACCGACATCGACGGCCGGCGCTATCTCGACTGCCTGGCCGGCTACTCGGCCCTCAACTTCGGCCACCGGCACCCGGCGCTGATCGCCGCGGCGCACCGGCAACTCGACCGGCTCACGTTGACCAGCCGGGCGTTCGTCCACGACCAGTTCGCCGAATTCTGCGCCGCGCTGGCCGCGCTGTGCCGCACCGACCTGGTACTCCCGATGAACACCGGCGCCGAGGCGGTGGAAACCGCCATCAAGGTGGCCCGCAAATGGGGTTACCGGGTCAAGGGCGTACCGGACGGGCAGGCCACGATCGTGGTCGCGGAGGGCAACTTCCACGGCCGGACCACCACCATCGTCAGCTTCTCCACCGACCCGGACGCCCGCGACGACTTCGGGCCGTACACCCCGGGCTTCCGGATCGTGCCGTACGGGGACCTCGCCGCGATGGCGGACGCGATCGACGAGACCACCGTCGCGGTCCTCCTGGAACCCATCCAGGGGGAGGCCGGGGTCCTGGTTCCGCCGGCCGGGTACCTGGCCGACGTGCGCGCCCTGTGCACGGCCCGCGACACCTTGTTCATCGCCGATGAGATCCAGTCCGGACTGGGCCGAACCGGCACCACCTTCGCCGTCGACCACGAAGGCGTCGTCCCCGACATGTACGTGCTGGGCAAGGCGCTCGGCGGCGGCATCGTGCCGGTCTCCGCGGTCGCCGCCCGGCGCGAGGTCCTCGGGGTGCTGCGCCCCGGCGAGCACGGTTCCACCTTCGGCGGTAACCCGCTCGCCTGCGCGGTCGGCACCGAGGTGGTCGCCCTGTTGGCCACCGGGGAGTTCCAGCGCCGCTCCGCCGAACTCGGCGAGACCCTGCACCGCGCGCTGCGCGCGCTGCTCGGGCGCGGCGTGCTGGCGGTACGCGGCCGTGGACTGTGGGCCGGCGTCGACATCGACCCGGCGCTGATGACCGGGCGGCAGGCGTGCGAGCGGCTCGCCGCGCGCGGCGTGCTGGTCAAGGACACCCACGGCTCGACGATCCGGTTCGCCCCGCCACTGGTCGTCACGGCCGGCGAACTGGAGCACGCGGCGCGGCAGTTGGCCGAGGTGCTCGCCGAGGCCCGCCCGGCCGACTGAGCGCGGGCCGACGGACGGGGCGGCGGACCCGGGCGGCCCGGCGGCCCGGGCGGCCCGGCGGACGGTCAGCGGTGGTCGATGACCCGGATGGCGACGGTCGGCGCCTCCCCCATCACCGACGCCGGCTCGGTCACCCCACCGGAGGCCCAGTTGCGGGCCCGCCCGACATGCACGTCCGGGTACAGCTCGACCACATCCCCACCGGCCAGCGCCCGACTCTGCTGCCGACCGAGGGTGATCCGCTCGTCGTCGTTCATCGAACCACCCGGGCGGACGCCGGTGCCGTTGGTGCTCACGTCCTGCGCGAGCAGGTCCCGGCCGCGCAGCTCGAACCGGACATGGCTGCGGCTGATCCACCGGCGGGCCTCGTCGGTGAGCCACTGCCCCAGCATGATCCCGTCGCCGTCCTCGGGCGCCCGACCGACCACCACCGGGTGATCGGCGGAGACCACGAAGCGTTGCCGCACCACCCCGCCGATCCGGGCGGCGAGCACCTCGACCGGCGGACGGGGGCCGACGTCGGACAGCCGCGTCCCGTGCCGTGGGCAGGTCGGCGCGCCGGCGGCCAGCGTCGGTGGCGGCTGGGCGCTGGGCCGGGTCACCGTGCGCAGGTCGGCGAACGCGCCGTCGCCGCC
>DASVVF010000486.1:0-3429 GCA_036386695.1 Catenuloplanes sp.
GCTCCCACTTGATCGTGTTCATGCCCAGCCGGTGCGCCAGCGGAGCCAGGATCTCCAGCGTCTCCTTCGCCTTCTGCTCCTGCTTGGCGCGGGGCAGGAAGGTGAGCGTACGCATGTTGTGCAGCCGGTCGGCCAGCTTGATCACCAGGACGCGCGGGTCCTTGGCCATCGCCACGACCATCTTGCGGATCGTCTCCGCCTTGGCCGCGTCACCCAGCTTGACCTTGTCGAGCTTGGTGACCCCGTCCACCAGCAGCGCCACCTCGCCGCCGAAGTCGGTGCGCATCTGCTCAAGGCCGTAGTCGGTGTCCTCGATCGTGTCGTGCAGCAGCGCCGCCACCAGCGTGGTGGTGTCCATGCCCAGGTTCGCCAGGATGGTCGCCACCGCGAGAGGGTGGGTGATGTACGGGTCCCCAGACTTGCGGTACTGCCCCGAGTGCCACCGGGCGGCCACGTCGAACGCCTTCTGCAGCAGCCGACCGTCGGCCTTGGGATGGCTGTTGCGGTGGGTCGAGATCAGCGGCTCAAGAACCTCACTGACCTGCGGCGACTGCCACGGGGCATTGAACCGCGCCAACCTGGCGCGGACCCGCCGACCGGTCGGCGCGCCGGCCAACCCGAACGTGGCGGCCAGCGACCCGGTGTCGTCGCCGTCGTCGGGTGGGTCCATCGGCGGGACGCCCACTGCGTCGGTGGCTTCGGCGGACCCGTCCGGGACGGGTTCGGGCCCCGGCTCGGCCGCGCCGCCCGGGCCAACGGCCTTGTCGGCGCCGGTGCCGCCGGCGCTGGTGCCGTCGGTATCGGTGCGGGCCGCGCCGGTGCTGGTGCTGGTGCCGGTCACGCCGCCGGGCTCCCCTGCGCCGCCGGGCTGGCCGGTCGAACCGCCCGACTCCCCTGCGACGCCGGGCTGGCCGGTCGAACCGCCGGGCTGACCGGCCGCGCCGCTGCTGGCAGTGGGTTCGGCCGGCTGCTCACCGGCCGCCGGGTCCACGGTGGCCGCCGCTGGGACGGTGGAAGTGTGCTGAGTGGGCGGCCCGTCGGCCCGGAGCGGTTCGGAGGCCCCGCGGAGCAACGCGGCCTGGTCGGCCGACTCCCGGGCAGAGCCCGCCGACCCACGCGGGGCGCCGCTGTCGACCCCCGTCGGGTGGACCGTACCCTCCGCCGGAGGGGCGACGTCGCTGGACACCGGCCTCTTCACACCCTCACCGTCGGGACGGCGGCCGAATCGGCCGGACCCGCCTGCTGTCACCAGCACGATATCTGCTCACCTGGTTAGGAACGCCATGCTACCCGTCCGGGCTTCCCGCAATACCGCGTCGGAGCATCGCCCACCGGGCTCAGACGGTCAGCAGGGCATGAACCGGTCGGTTCGCCAACCGCTGGCGTCCGGCGAGGAAGCCCAACTCCAGCAGGACGGTGAAACCGGCGACCACGGCTCCCCCACGTTCGACCAGATCCAGGGTGGCCGCCGCGGTTCCACCGGTGGCCAGCACGTCGTCGACGACGAGCGCCCGGTGACCCGGCTGGAAGGCGTCCTGGTTGAGCTCCAGGGTCGCGGTGCCGTACTCCAGGGCGTACGACGCGGTGTGGGCCACCCGGGGCAGCTTGCCGGCCTTGCGCACCGGCACCACACCGGTCCCGGTGGCGTACGCGATCGCCGCCGCCACGACGAACCCACGCGCCTCGATGCCGGCCACCACGTCGAACGACTCCGCGCCGTGGTGCTCGACGATCAGGTCGACCACCCGCCGGAACGCGTCCCCGTCGGCGAACAGCGGCATCAGGTCCTTGAAGACGATGCCGGGTTTGGGAAAGTCGGGCACGTCGACCACGCGGCTGGCGATCAGCCCGGCGACGGCGGGGCCGCTGTCGCCCCGTACCCCGGTGTCGGTCTCGTTCACCGGGCCAGCTTAAGCCCGGCCTGTGGCGGAGCTGCCGAGGGCTGCCGTCGCGGTGGCGACCGGCAGCCCTCGGAACAGGTCCGGTGTCTCAGCGGCGCTTGGAGCCGCTCGGCCGGTTGCCCGCGCCGCCGGGCCGTCCGCCGCGGCCGCCGGGGGGCCGCTTGCCGGTCGGGCGCGCCCCCACCTTCGGCGGAGCGGTGGCGAGCGCACCCACCTGCTCCTCGGCGGGCTGCGCGGTCACCGCGGTCGCCCCACTACGCGAGCTCTTGGGTGCCGCCACGTCACCGGAGCGCACGCCGGCCCGCCGGGCCAGCACCCGCTGGGTGTGCGCCTTGATCCGCGGCTCGCGGTCCTTGAGCGAACTGAGGACCGGGGTGGCGAACACGATCGAGGAGAAGACCCCGAGACCCATACCGACGAACAGCACCAGCCCCAGGTCCTTGAGCGTGCCGGCGCCCAGCAGGCCGGCGCCGATGAACAGCAGGCCACCGACCGGCAGCAGGGCGACCAGCCCGGTGTTGATCGAGCGCATCAGGGTCTGGTTGACCGCGAGGTTGGCGGCCTCGCTGTAGGTGCGGCTGCTGCCCGCGGTGATGCCACGGGTGTTCTCCTGAACCTTGTCGAACACCACCACGACGTCATAGAGCGAGAAACCGAGAATGGTCAGGAAGCCGATCACGGTGGACGGGGTCACCTCGAAGCCGACCAGCGAGTACACCCCGGCGGTGAGCACGAGGTCGAGCAGCAGCGACGCGACGGCGCCGACCGCCATCCGCCACTCGAACCGGACGATCAGGTAGAGCGTCACCAGCACCAGGAAGACGCCGAGCGCGAGCAGGGCCTGTTGGGTGACGGCCTTGCCCCAGGCCGAACTGACCCGGTTGTCGCTGATCTGGTCGGCGGGTATCCCGAACCGCTGCGCCAGGTCGTTCTTCACCTGGGTCGACTGTTCCTGGGCGACCTGGGTGGTCCGGATCAGATAGCTCTGTTGGGCACCGGCCCTGCCGACCCGCTGCGAGGTGACGACCTTGTGTTCCTCGCCGCCCGGCAACCGGGACAGCGCCTGCTCGACCTCGGCGGTCGCCCGGTCCAGCGCGCCGACCGTGGCCGGGATCTGGAACTCGTTGCCGCCCTTGAACTCGATGCCGAGGCTGAAGCCCCGGAACCCGAAGCTGAGCAGCGCGATCAGGACGGCGACCGCCGCGATGGCGAACCACCGCCGGCGGTGCCCGATGACGTTGATGCCGGCCTCGCCGCGGTACAGCCGGTTTGCCAGACCACCACTGCCGGCCATCTCAGGCCTCCTTCACACGTGACGCGCGGGACGGGGCCGGCTCGGCGGCGGCGCCCTGTTGCAGGACTCGGCCGAGGCCGCTGACCCGGGGGGACATGAACGCCTTGGTGCGGGCGAACATGGCCATGATCGGATGCCGGAACAGGAAGACCACGACCAGGTCGAGGACGGTCGACAGGCCGAGGGCGAAAGCGAAGCCCTGCACCACGCCGGCCGACAACACGTAGAGCACCA
>DASVVF010000487.1:0-2753 GCA_036386695.1 Catenuloplanes sp.
CGGGCCCTGTGGGGGCTGGGCACCGCCGCCGCCCGCAGCACCGTGCCGTGGATCCGCCGGGAGGCCCTGGTCGCGTTCCGGATCGGCGTGGCCCAACGCTCGCCGTGGTCGCACGCGATGGCCTTCGCCGGGCTGGGCGCCGCCGAGGTGCTGCGCCGCCACCCGCGCGACGACGGCGCCGCGACGCTGCTGGCCGACGCCGCCGAGGCGGTCGGCGCCCCGCACGACTGGGCCGACTGGCCGTGGCCGCAGGACCACCTGACGTACGCCAACGCCGCGCTCGCCGAGGTCACCATCTCCGCCGGCTACCTCGGCCGCGACGAGGCCGTGCTCGACCGGGGCCTGCGGATGCTGTCCTGGCTGCACGACCTGCAACTGGTCGACGGGCGGCTGTCCATGGTCGCGGTGGCCGGCCTGCGCCGCCACGGCCCCCGCGACCGCTACGACCAGCAGTCGATCGAGGTCGCCGCCCTCGCCGACGCGTGTGCCACCGCCGCCCGGGTGACCGGCGATCCGGCCTGGAACTGCGGCGTCCAGCAGGCGGTGGCCTGGTTCGCCGGCCACAATGACCAGAACACGCCCATGTGGGATCCGGCCACCGGCGGGGGCTATGACGGTCTCATCCCACAGGGCGCCAACCGCAACCAGGGAGCCGAATCCACATTGGCCCTATTGTCGACACTCCAACACGCGCGGAACCTGGCCGACACCGGCAGGTCGCCTGCATGACCGGATCCGATTTCACCACCCGGGTCGACCTCACCCTCGTCCCGGACGCGGAACGGGTCATCGTCAAGCTGTTCGTACCCGGCGAGGACGCGCCGCATGTCCGCAACCGGGCGACCGCGTTGATCGAACGCATCGCCGGGCTGCCCGGCGCCGAGATCGAAGCGCTGCTCCAGCAGACCCTGCGCCGCTTCGGTGGGCGCCACCACCACCTGGAATCGGCATTCGAACACAACTACGAGCTGGTCCACCACCGGGTTCCGCCGGGGACGTTGCTGTCCGCGGCGGCCCGCCGGCTGGTCGGGGCGTACTTCAGCCACGAGTACGCGGTGGAGGCCGCGGCGCTGTGCAACCCGTCGATGGTCCCGCACCCGGACCAGTCCGGGCTGGACCCGGGCCAGTTGCGGGTGGCGATGAGCCTGCGCCAGGTCGGCGAGGGACACATCTCCTCGATCGGGTTCGCCACCGCCGTGATCGGCCCCGGCCACCACATCCGCATCGGTGACCGGTCCGGCCCCCTGTTGATCGGTCCCCGGCGCAGCGGCCGGCACCGCCGCGACCTGCTGGCCGCCGGCCTGGCCGACGAGAACGTCGACAACGAGGTCGCCGCCACCGTGCTGGGCCTGCTGCCGGAGAAGTTCAGCGACGACGACTTCGCCCGGGCTCTGGAGAACTTCCCGGCCGAGATGCTCACCCGGCTCGCCGCCCCGAGCACCCTGGAACACGTGCGCCGGGCGCTGGCCGACAGCTACGCCATCCACTTCCCGGACGACGTTCCGCTGCACCAGCGGGTGCTGTGGCCGGCCGCCCCGGCCGAACGCAACGGCATGGAGGACGCCCGCTTCGTCCGGTTCGTCGGGGACGACGGCGAGGCGGTCTACCACGCCACCTACACCGCGTACGACGGCCAGCACATCGCCGCCCGCCTGCTCACCAGCACCGACCTGCTGCACTTCGAGGTGGACCCGCTGCGCGGGCCGGGCGCCGCCAACAAGGGGATGGCGCTGTTCCCCCGGCTGGTCGACGGCTGTCACCTGGCGGTGTGCCGGGCCGACGGCGAGACCATGGGCCTGACCATGATGGACGCCCACAGCCGGTGGCAGACACCGGTTCCGCTGCACACCCCCCGGCACAGCTGGGAGCTGATCCAGGTCGGCAACTGCGGGTCGCCGATCGAGACCGAGGCCGGTTGGCTGGTGCTGACCCACGGCGTCGGGCCGATGCGCCGCTACGCGATCGGCGCGATGCTGCTCGACCTGCACGACCCGCGTCAGGTGCTCGGCGAGGTACACGGTCCGATCCTCGCCCCGGACGAGGTCGAGCGGGAGGGCTACGTCCCCAACGTCGTCTACTCCTGTGGTGGGCTGGTGCACGGCGACGCCGTCTGGGTGCCGTACGGCGCCAGCGATGCCCGGGTGGGCGTCGCCCACGCCGACCTGAACGCCCTGCTCGCCGCGATGGAACCACCGAAGCGCTAACCGCCCGACGCGGGCCGACTCAGGCCGGCCCGCCGGCCACACCGAATCGGCCCGCTACGGCGGGCCCGCCGGCTACAACGAATCGGCCCGCTACGGCGGACCCGCCGACTACGGCGTCCGTCCGGCTCAGGGCCGGTCCGTCGGCTCAGGGCGGTCGGTCATCGCCCGGCCGGTGGAGCGGTAGATCGCCCGGTGGGCGCCGCCGATAACGGCCTGGTACAACCCGCCGGTCACGGCCCGGTCGCGCAGCAGGGCCGCCCGGGCCGCGTTCGCGCCGGGGGCGCCGTGCACCCCGCCGCCCGGGTGCGCGGACGCGCTGGCCAGGTACAGCCGGTCGACCGGGGTGTCCGGGCGGCCCAGCCCGGGCACCGGGCGCAGGAACAACTGCTGGTACGCCGCCGCGGTGCCACCGCCCAGCGCCCCACCGACCAGGCTCGGGTTCTCCCGTTCCAACTCCGCCGGGCCGGCCACGTGCCGCCCCAGCACCAGCCGGCCGAAGCCGGGGGCGTGCTGCTCCAGCACCGCCTCCATCCGCCCGACATGCTCGGT
>DASVVF010000488.1:0-1851 GCA_036386695.1 Catenuloplanes sp.
CGACGACCACGCCGGAGATCAGGTCGGCACGGAACAACCGGCCGGCGTACGGGAACGCGGCGACCCGGGCGGCCGGGTCGCAGGCGTACCCGCTGATCCCCTCGCGGGGACTAGGGTCGATCTCGTCGAGCAGTTGGCCGGGGTCGGCGACCAGCCGTTCGGTCGCGGTCGCCACATCGAAGACCCAGAGCGCGTCCGCCGGGTCGTGCGCGGCACCGGAGCGCAGGAACATCACACGTGTCCCGTCGGCGGCGACCGTCACCGCCGTGGGGGCACCGCCGGTGAACCGGCGGGTGCGGATGGCGAGCTCGGGATACTCCACACCGTCCAGCATTGCCGATGACCGGACCCTCCCGCTGGCGTACCGCCGCGTGTCGACGGCAAGGTCGGCCCTGGCCACGGCGCGCTTCGCCGAATTCGGGTACGGCTGGCGCGCGCGTAGAGTGACCGGGTGACAAATTCAGGAGCCGTCCCGGCTGCCCGCCGCATCGTGCTGGTGCACGCGCACCCGGATGACGAGGCCATCGGCACCGGGGCGACGATGGCCCACTACGCCGCCGAGGGCGCCCACGTCACGCTGGTCACCTGCACGCTGGGTGAAGAGGGCGAGATCCACGTACCCGAGCTGGCCGGTCTGGCGGCCGCGCACAGTGACCAACTCGGCGGTTACCGGGTCGCCGAGCTGACGGCGGCGTGCGCCGCGCTGGGTGTCACCGACCACCGGTTCCTCGGCGGCGCCGGCCGGTACCGCGACTCCGGGATGATGGGCCTGGCCACCAACGACCACCCGCGGGCATTCTGGCGGGCCGACCTGGACGAGGCGGCCGGCCACCTGGTGGAGATCCTCCGGGAGGTACGCCCGCAGGTGCTGGTCACCTACGACGACAACGGTTTCTACGGTCACCCGGACCACATCCAGGCGCACCGGGTGGCGATGCGGGCCGCTGAGCTGGCCACCGCGCAGGGCTTCGGGCCGTCCAAGATCTACTGGACGGCGATGCCGAAGAGCGTCCTGGAGGCGGGGATGAGCGCGTTCGCGGAGTCCCCGGACAACCCGTTCGCCGATCTGGAGTCCGCCGCCGACCTGCCGTTCGGTTCCTCGGACGACGAGATCGCCGCCCGGTTCGACGGCACCGACCAGCACGACGCCAAGGTCGCCGCGCTGCGCGCGCACGCCACCCAGATCCCGGCGAACTCCTGGCTGTACTCGATCGCGGGCAACTTCGGCAGCGAGTTCATGGGCGTGGAGTACTACACGCTGGCGGTCGGCGAGCGCGGGGCGGGCGTCGGTCCGCACGGCTGGGAGGACGACCTGTTCGCCGGGCTGGACCTGGAGCGTTCCGCCCCCGGCGTCGCCCTCGGGGCCCCGGTCCGGTGACCCACCCCGACCTGCGGCGCGAACCGGCCGCGCACGACCGGCGGGAGTCGACCGTGGGCGACGGATCCGAGCCGGCCGCAGAGGACCGGCAGGAGCCCGGCGTGGCTGTGGCCGGGGCGGCGCCGCCGGCCGTCCCGTCGGCTCTCCGCGCCCGGTTGCTGCGCGGGGCCGACCTGGCGCTGCGCGGCTTCGCGGCGGTGTTGTCGGTGGCCGCCGCCGTGCTCAGCGGGGTGCTGGAATTGTTGCTGCTGCCGGTGCGGCTGGCCGGGCAACTGGTCGGCGTGTCGATCCTGCTGGCCGTTATCGGCAATCTGGCGTTGGCCTGGTTCGCCCATCATGCGGTGGGCCGGCGGCGGGCGGTGGCGTTGCCGTGGGTCGCCTGGACGGTGGTGATGTTCCTGGCTGTCGGCTGGACCACCGCCGAGGGCGACTACCTGCTGTCCTCGGCCAACTGGGTGCCGCTGCCGATGATC
>DASVVF010000489.1:0-1564 GCA_036386695.1 Catenuloplanes sp.
GGACCGACGCCGAGCTCCTCGCGCAGCCGTTGGCTGCACTGCCCGAACCAGCGCAGCGCCTCGTCGGGTCGGCCCAGGGCCGCGGCGGCCCGCATCGCGATCTGGTAAGGCCGTTCGCTGTAGCGGTCGAGGTCGATGGCCCGCCGCGCCAGCCGCAACGCGTGCTCGGGGTCCTCGGTCTCGACTGCCGCACCGACCTCCAGGTGGGCGGCGAGGATCGCGTCGCGTACCTCGGCGCGCGGTCGGGCCGCCCAGGCGGCGTACTCGTCCTCGGCGAACGGCAGGGTGGGTGCGCTGTCGATGACCCGTCGGCGCAGCGCGACCCGTTCCGGCGCGCCGGCCGGGCAGGCGTCGGCCTGGGCGACCAGCCGGTGCACCTCGGCGAGGTCGAGGCTCGCCCGGTCCGCGGCGAACAGGTAGCCACCGGCGCGGGTCACGATGAAGGACTCGGCCCGGGGTCGGCCGGGCTCCAGCCGGCGGCGCAGCACGGAAATGTAGTGCTCCAGGGCGGCGGCGTACTTGTCCGGCAGCCGGTCGCCCCAGATGGCGTCGGCCAGGCTGTCCTTCGACAGCAGCCGGTCATAGTGGGCGGTGAGGACCCCGAGGACGTGCCGGGCTCGCGGCGGCAGGCCGGCGGCGGTGATGACCCGACCGTCGTCGTCGCTGACCGTGAGCTGACCCAGTACCCGGACTCGCAAGGATCCCCCAGAAACACGTCGGATAGCCGATGAACGTGGTGACCAGATCCCCCATGCGCGCAGCGTCGTACGGTGGAACACGACGAATTATTGATTGATTCCAGTCGCTCCGCTGGGTGGCGGCTGTCCTACCTCGACGGCGACCGGGCCCGAGCCGGCACGCCAGCCGGTGCTCGCCCCCTCGCCGGATGACGGCGACCATCAATACCATGTGGTATCGACTGAAGCAACTATGTGACCCGAATCTGTCAGAGCTCTGCCAGGTTTTCGCGGACCGGCCTCCTGGCAAATCGATTTCGGCCCGGCGGACCTAGTTTTGCAGTCGCACGCTGGTGCCTTCGAGCAGCGTGACCGCAGCCCGCCCCTCACCCCCTCGACGTGCGAGTTCGCTCGCTGCTGCCTGGAGATCCCCTTGCCTGTCGGCCACCTCGCCGTCCGCTCACTGCGGACCGCGTCAGCCACCCTTGTCATCAGCGCCGCGATGTCATACCCGGCGATCGGCCTGCTACACGCGCTGCAGCACCATCCCTCGTCGACCACCGTGTCCGCGTCGGCCGACCACCAGCACCCGACCGGCACCGCCGACCACCAACACCCGACCGGGTCCGGCGACCACCAGCACGCGACCGGGTCCGGGCCGGCGGATGCGCCGGTGAACGGGGCCGGGCACGTGGACCACACGGCGATGGCGATCGTCTCCGGGCAGATGGACGGCCCGTCCGCGCCGACGAACCGCACGTCCGCGGCGCCGGCCGGCACCGGCGCGCACCAGCATCCGGCCGGCTTGACCGCCGTCACGCACTGGCTGCGCGACGCCGGCCTGGCCGTGCCCGTCGTCTTCCTCGCGCTGCTGACCGGTGCGGCGT
>DASVVF010000490.1:0-2197 GCA_036386695.1 Catenuloplanes sp.
CTCATCCGCACGCACTGGCCGGTCCTGCTCGCGGCCGTACTCGCGGCGGTGGCCGTGCGGCTGGCGGCCCCGGTGTGGCGCGCCCGCGTGTGGCGCCAGCACGCCGCCCAGGCCCGGTGGTTGGAGATCACCCCGCCGGTCAGCGCCACCCCCGCCGCCACGGTGGCGCTGTGGCGGCTGCTGGCCACGGTCCTGCCGGCACCGCGCCGGTGGGCGCTGCGCCCACCGCGCCTGATCTGGGAGGTGCAAGCCGACCCGAAAGGCATGCGGTGCGGGATGTGGCTGCCGCCCGGGGTCAACCCCACCGCCGTACAGCGTGCCCTGCAACGGGCGTGGCCCGGCGCCCTCGCCCGTCAGCGCCCGGCACCCGCCTTCGCACCAGGAGAGGCCGTCGCGGCGATGGCGTTGCGGCCCACCCAACCGGAATGGCTGCCGCTGGTCGAGGACCCGTCACCACCGCGCACCCCACGGCACTTCGACGCCCCACCGACCGACGAGGACCGCCTGCGCGCCGTCTACGACGGCCTCGCCGCCGCCGGACGGACCGGCGGCGGGCTGCTTCAGGTCCACATCACCCGCGCCCCCGGACACCGCCTCGCGACCCTGCGCCGTGCGACGGTCAACCCGAACCGTGCCCGCCGTGCCCGAGGCGCCGCTCGGGTCGCGACAGCGTTGGCGAACGGGTTGCGGGCGCTGCTGCTCGGTGTGATCGACGTCCTCACCCCCGGCTCGTCCGGTACGAAGCACGCGGCGCAGCGCAACGATCCGTACACCGCCGAGCTGGCCCGGCAGGCGCGAACCAAGCTCGCCGCCGCACCGCACCTGCTCATCGCCGTGCGCGCCACCGCATCGGGTCCGACGGTGGCGGCAGCGCAAGCCGCCGCCGCCGACATCACCTCCGGGTTCGGGCTGCTCTCGGCGCACTTCACCCGCCGCCGCCTGCGCCGCCCGTTCACCGTGGCGACCTGGCGTTGGGTGCCCGACGCGGGCATGACCCTCGCCTCCGTCGAGGAAACCGCCGCCCTGGCCGGGCTGCCCGCTGAGCCGGCCGCGCATGGGCTTCCGGCCGCCGCGTCGCGGCGCCGCCCGATCAGCCGCGACGTGTTCAACGCCGGCCCGGTCCCCACCACACCGCGCACCAGCGGCACGCCCACCCAACCGCCAACCGCCTGGAGCACCCCATGACCACCAACACCGCACCATCGCCAGCACAGCCGCACCCCTCGCCCGAGAGGCGCCTCCGGCTGGTTCCGCCAGACGAGCGGCACGGCCTGGGCGGCAAGGTGATCGGTGTCGCCAACGCTGGCCCGCCGGTCCGCGTCGGGATCGCTCTGGCCGACTGCCGCCACCACATCCACATCTGCGGCCCGACCGGCACCGGGAAAACGTCGCTGCTGTTGCAGATGATCCGCGACGACGTGGAGGCCGGGCGGGGTGTAGCCGCGTTCGACCCCGCCAAAGGTGACCTGATCCGCGACCTGCTCGGGGTGTTGCCCGCCGACTGCGGTGACCGCCTCGTCATCGTCGACCCCGACGAGTCGAAGGCGCCGCCGGCGATGAACCTGCTCGACCCGGCCGTGCACGGCGGGACCGCGCACGACGTGGCCGCCGCCGTCACCTCCGTCATGTCGAAGGTCTGGGCACGCTGGTGGGGCCATCGCACCGCCGACATCTGCTACCACGGCCTGCTCACCCTGGCCCACCATCCCGGCTCCACCCTGGCGCACCTGCCCAGGTTGCTGTCCGACGCGAAATGGCGCGCCGGCTACGTGCGTGCGGTCACCACCAGCCACGGCACCTGGGAGGGCAACACCCTTGCGGAGTTCTGGGAAGGGTTCAACGCCCTACCCACCGGGCAACGCGCCGGCCTCGTCGCGCCGCTGCTGTCCCGGCTACGCCTCGTCCTGGCTCATCCTCTCGCGAGTGCGTTGTTCGGGGTGCCGGCTACCACGTTCCGGTTCGCTGACATCCTCGACGGCGGCGTGTTGCTGTGCCGCCTCCCGAAAGGTGTGATCGGGGAGGACGGCACCCGGCTGATCGGGTCGTTGCTGCTGGCCGGGTTGTGGCAGGCCACCACCGCCCGCGCCCGCATCCCCGAGAACGAACGCCCGGACGCCATGGTCGTGTTGGACGAGTGTCACAACTTCCTGCACCTGCCCATCGGTATCGATGACGCCCTCGCCGAGGCCCGCGGCCT
>DASVVF010000491.1:0-3393 GCA_036386695.1 Catenuloplanes sp.
GACGAGGCCTATGCCGCCCTGCGGCTGCGGGCCGCCGCGGCGGGCGCCGACCTGGCTGCCACCGCGGCCGCGGTCGTGGCCGGGGACGACCACGGCCCGTTGAGCACCGACGGCTGAACCGCTGCCGGCCGCTGGTTGAACCGTTGTCGGCCGCCGGTTGAACGGCTGGCCCCGGGCGGCTCCCCGGTGGCCGGCCATCGGACGCAACCGCGCATGGCGCCGGCGTGGGTCCGTGGGGAGGTCCCCTTCGGGGCCGTACCGGCTCATCCCACGTCATCCCACGTCATCCCAGGGCGTTCCGGGCGGTTTGCGGACCTCGGGTCAGCGGGGGATCGGGGGTGTCCCGGCGAGGCCATCGAGCTCCGCCGCAACGCCCGGGACGTTGGCCGGCACTCCGGCGGGCGATTTCGCCTGGGCGGCGGTCCGCACGGCCGCGGCGACGGCCGGCGCCACCCGGGGGTCGAACACACTCGGCACGATCACCGTCGGGTTCACTTTGTCCTGGCCGACCACGTCGGCGATGGCGCGGGCCGCCGCCAATGCCATCTCCTCGGTGAACCCCTCCGCGTGGGCGTCCAGCATGCCGCGGAAGACCCCGGGGAAGGCCAGCACATTGTTGATCTGGTTCGGTTGGTCGGAGCGGCCCGTGGCGACCACCGCCGCGTGCTCCCGGGCCTGCCGCGGATCGACCTCGGGGTCGGGGTTGGCCAGGGCGAAGACGATCGACCGGTCCGCCATGGTGGCGATGTCGTCGCCGGTGAGCAGGTTGGGCGCGCTGACCCCGATGAAGACGTCGGCTCCGCGTACGGCACCGCGCAGGTCACCGGCGTAGTTGTCCCGGTTGGTGTGCTCCGCCAGCCATTGCCAATTGGGGTTCGATGTCGTCAGGCCGCGGTGCAGGGCGCCGTCGCGGTCCGAGGCGATGATGTCACCCACGCCCTGGCGCAGCAGCAACTTCATGATCGCCGTCCCGGCGGCGCCCGCGCCGGAGACAACCACACGGACGTCGGCCAGTTGCTTGCCGACCACCCGCAACGCGTTGGTCAGCGCGGCGAGGACGCAGATCGCGGTGCCATGTTGGTCGTCGTGGAACACCGGGATGTCGAGCATCTCCCGCAGCCGCATCTCGATCTCGAAGCAGCGGGGGGCGGCGATGTCCTCCAGGTTGATGCCACCGTACGCGGGGGCGATCGCCCGGACGATCCGGATGATCTCCTCGGTGTCCTGGGTGTCCAGCACGACCGGCCAGGCGTCCACCCCGCCGAACCGCTTGAACAGCGCCGCCTTGCCCTCCATCACCGGCATCGCCGCGTACGGGCCGATGTTGCCGAGGCCCAGCACGGCGGACCCGTCGCTGACCACGGCCACGGTGTTGCGCTTGATGGTGAGCCGCCGCGCGTCCGCCGGGTTCTCCGCGATGGCCATGCAGACCCGGGCCACCCCCGGCGTGTACGCCCGGGACAGCTCGTCGCGGTTGCGCAGCGCGACCTTCGAGGTGACCTCGATCTTCCCGCCGAGGTGCAGCAGGAACGTCCGGTCGGACACCTTGCGCACGTCCACCCCGGGCAGCGCCTCGAGCGCCTTGACCACCTGGTCGGCGTGGGTCGAGTCGGCGGTGTCGCAGGTCAGGTCCACGATGACGTTCAGCGGATCGGAGTCCACCACGTCCAGGGCGGTCACGATGGCGCCGGCCTCGCCGACGCAGGTGGTGAGCCGGCCGATCGACGACGCGTCAGCGGTGACGCTGATCCGGATCGTGATCGAGAAGCCGGCGCTCGGCAGGCGAGTGGTCACCACGGGTCCCTCCGTCGTTGGCGGGCACGGCCGGGTGGCCGCACCCGCATTTTTACCCCGACCCGCCGCGGCCGCGACAGGCGGTCCACAACGTGACAGCCGGTCCCGGACCCACCGGAATAGGCCGACGGGCCCGGAGGTTGCACTCAAGGTCACCTCAGGGCGCGCTTCGACCTGGACACCTCGACTGGGCAACGCGCCGGCCGCTTATCTGGATGCGTTCGGCGTGCTGCCATGTCAGGATCGAAGCCTTAGGAGGATTCCTGTTGCGTACCCATCAGACCGACGAGTCGGCCGTGTTTCTCGATAGCGACCTTGGCGATCACCTGGCCGGTGCGAACCCGGCCGAGGCCACCACCGGCGACCTGGAGCTTTCGGACCGGCACGCGCTGCGGCGGGTCGCCGGGCTGTCCACCGAACTGACCGACGTCACCGAGGTCGAGTACCGCCAGCTGCGCCTTGAGCGGGTGGTGCTGGTCGGGGTGTGGACGGAAGGCTCGGTCACCGACGCGGAGAATTCCCTCACCGAGCTGGCCGCGCTGGCCGAGACGGCGGGCTCGCTGGTGCTCGAGGGGCTGATCCAGCGCCGCGGGCGCCCGGATTCCTCGACGTACATCGGGCGCGGCAAGGTCGACGAGGTTCGCGACGTGGTGCTGTCGACCGGTGCCGACACCGTGATCTGCGACGGTGAGTTGTCGCCGTCGCAGCTGCGCAATCTTGAGCAGTCGGTCAAGGTCAAGGTCGTCGACCGCACCGCGCTCATCCTGGACATCTTCGCCCAGCACGCGAAGAGCAAAGAGGGCAAGGCCCAGGTCGAGCTGGCCCAGCTGGAATACCTGCTGCCGCGCCTGCGCGGTTGGGGTGAGGCGTTGTCCCGGCAGAGCGGCGGCAGCGGCCGTGGCGGCGGCGCCGGCGGTGGGGTCGGCCTGCGTGGTCCCGGTGAGACCAAGCTGGAAACCGACCGGCGGCGGATCCGCACCCGCATCTCCCGGTTGCGTCGAGAGATCAAGGCCATGCGTACGGTCCGGGTCACGAAGCGCGCCAGCCGCTCCCGCAACAGCGTTCCCTCGGTGGCCATCGCCGGCTACACCAACGCCGGCAAGTCCAGCCTGCTGAACCAGCTCACGGGTGCCGGGGTGCTGGTGGAGAACGCCCTGTTCGCCACCCTCGACCCGACCACCCGGCGGGCGATCGCGGCTGACGGGCGGGTCTACACCCTGTCCGACACGGTGGGTTTCGTGCGGCACCTACCGCACCAGATCGTCGAGGCGTTCCGCTCCACCCTCGAAGAGGTCTCCCACGCCGACCTGGTGGTACACGTCGTCGACGGGGCCCACCCCGACCCTGACGAGCAGGTCCGGGCGGTGCGGGAGGTGCTCGCCGAGGTGGGCGCCGACAAGCTCCCCGAGCTGCTGGTGGTCAACAAGGTCGACGCCGCCGACGAGGAGACCCTGCTGCGGCTCAAGCGCCGGTGGCCCGAGGCGGTGTTCGTGTCGGCCCGCTCCGGGCTGGGCGTCGACGACCTGCGGGCAGCCGTCGAGCACCGGCTGCCGCGCCCGGCGGTCGAGGTCCGGGTCGCGGTTCCCTATGATCGCGGCG
>DASVVF010000492.1:0-4739 GCA_036386695.1 Catenuloplanes sp.
CGGGCCCTGGTGGACCTGGCCGGTTTCTACCGGGATGTGCTGACCGTGTCGGTCGGTGCGCCGGTCGCGCCGGTGCACACCGACACGGCGGCGTTGGCGTCCGCCGCGGCCGGCCGGTGGTCCCCGGAGAGCACGCTGCGCCGCCTGGAGGCGGTGCTGGCCTGCCGGGCGGCGATCGAAGCGAACGTGAAGCCCCGGATCGCCGTCGAGGCGATGATGCTGCACCTCTGGCGCGGCTGAGCCGGTCCGCTCCACAGCGGACACCGCCCCGGTTCGGCCGCGCGGGGTTCCGCCGACGACCATCGACCGGTACGGTTCGGTGCCGTAGCGCAACGGTGGAGCCACGTCAGGTGAGGAGAGCCCCCACATGGCCCGTGAGATCGACGAGGCCTGGATCGAGGAGGCGGTGGAGCGGTACCGCCGCATCGACAGTCTGCAGGCCGAGCTCGACAAGGCGATCTCCGCCACGGAGGTCACCGTCCGCTCCGCCGACGGCTCGGTGGAGGTGGTGGTGACCGCCGCCGGCGACATCACCGGCGTACAGGTCCTCGGCTCGCTGCACCATCGCACCAACGCCGACCTGTCCCGGGCGGTCCACAGTGCCGTGACAGCTGCCACCGACGCCGCCCGGTGGGCGCGTCAGAAGCTGCACGCGGAGACGTTCGGCGGCTTTCCCGATCTGCGGGGGTCCTGAGTGGATACCCTGACCCGGACCGCCGCGCAGCTCGACGCCGTCGCGGCGACCCTGCACGACAGCGCACGTCAGCTCGCCGACCTGACCGTCCCGGCGGTGGTCCTGGGCGCCGACACGCCAGGCCGCCCGGGTGAGCTCGGGCAGGCGCTGCACGCGCTGCTGACCGCCGCCCTCGACGCCCGGGTCCGGGAGGCGACGGACGCGGCCGGCCGGCTCGCCGACAACGCGCGGGCGGTGCGGGCGGCGGCGGCGGACTACGTCGAAGCCGACAGCGCCGCTGATCGACGGCATCGGGAGTCGTGATGGACGCCCTCGACCAACTGGCCGATCCGGCCGTCGTCCTGCTCGCCCGGGTCGACGACGTGCTGAGCCGGTTCGGCGCGCCCGCCGGGCACCCGGTGTGGCAGGCGCTGCGCCGGTTGCGGGTGCTGCCCGGCGCGGCCTTGGCGGCGGTGGCCGCCCTGCGCCCGGACCAGCCCGCTGCCATGTCCGCCGCCCTGCACCGGTGCGCCCGCGGGTACGCCGACGTCGCCGCCGACCTGCCGACCGAGGTGGCCTGGCAGGGGCCCGCCGGGTCGGCGTACGCCAGCCGGGCCGGGGCCTTCGCCGCGCACCTGGCCGGGGTCCCCGGCGGCCTGGCCGACCGGCTCGACGCCACCGCCGGGTACACCGGGGCGCTGGCCGGATGGCAGCGGGAGACCCGGCAGGCCGTGGCCGGCACCCTGGCCGTCGCGCTGCGCTCCGGTGAGGCCGTCGTCCTCTCGGCCACCGCGTCGCCAGCGGGTCCCACCGGGTTGGCGGTGGCCGCGGCCGAGATCGGCCGGCTGGTGCTGGACACCGTGGCGGCGGCGTACGACCGGGCGGAGGCGTTGCTCGCCGAGCATGCCGCACTGGCCGACCGGGCCGCAAACGCGGCCGCGTCGGGCGGCGCCGGCATGATCGGTGGCACGTTGCGGATCGACGGCTGACCCCCGCCGGCCCGCCGACGGCGAAGGCGCCGGCCACCGCCGGGTGCGGCGGATAGTCCAGATGGGGGCGACTCGGGGGTTTTCGCGCCAGCTCCGGGCGTCGTACTGTGTGCCCATGGGCATGCTGTGCGCGGTCAGTTTCAACCGGTACGGCCGCCTGTACTACCTCGATCCGGGTGACCTGCGCCCGGCCGTGGGTGATCGGGTGCTCGTGCCGACCGATGACGGCCCGGAGGTCGGCGAGTGTGTCTGGGCGCCGCAATGGGTCAGCGAGGACACCGACGGCTTTCCGAAGCTGGTCGGCCTCGCCGAGGACCGGGACCTGCGTCGCGACGAGGCCCAGCGCCGTCGCAAGGCGGAGGCGAAGGTGGCCGCCAAACGCCTGATCCGGGAGCACGAGCTGCCGATGAAGGTGGTCGCCGTCGACCATGTCCTGGAGGTCGCCGGGGCGGTCGCCGACGGCACCGGTGCCGGCACCGGTGGCGGGACCGCCAGCTCCAGCGGGGCCCGCACGACCATCTACTTCACCGCCCCGCACCGGGTCGACTTCCGGTCGCTCGTCCGTGACCTGGGCGCGACCCTGCGCTGCCGGGTGGAGCTGCGCCAGCTGTCGGCCCGCGACTCCGCCCGGGTCCAGGGCGGCATCGGGTCATGCGGTCGGGACCTGTGCTGCGCCACCTTCCTCACCGACTTCGAGCCGGTGACGATCCGGATGGCCAAGGACCAGGACCTGCCGCTCAACCCGCTGCGCATCTCCGGCGCCTGTGGCCGGCTGATGTGCTGCCTCAAATATGAACACCCGCTGTACCAGCAGTTCCAGGCCTCGGCCCCGCCGGTGGGCAGCAGGGTGTCGACCCCCGACGGGGACGGGCGGGTGGTCGCCCACAGCGTGCCGAGTGACTCCGTGGTGGTGCGCCTGGACGCGGACGGCTCGCGTGCCTCCTGCAGCAAGGCCTCCGTGTGCGGGTCGCGTAAAGCCCACGACGAGCGCTACCAGGAATAGTCCGGTCCGGTCCGGACCGGTTCAGCGCAGGGTGAACGGAGCCTCGGCCAGCCGTACCGGTGGGGCCGACCGCTCCGGGACCAGCCAGGAGCTGTCCGCCGCGCCGTACGGGTCGGCCCGCCAGGCGCGGCAGATGTGGTCGACGGCGATCGGGTACACCGTCAGGGTGCCGTCGGCGGCCACGTGCATCCGCAGGAAGCTCTTGGCGTCGTCGATGCCCTGACCGGCGAACAGTTCGTTGGTGTTGACCCCGAACCAGCTCGCCCCGAGCAGGTACCACGCCGTCAACTGGGTGGCCAGGAAGCCGGCCAGCGGCCCGTACCCGACGGCGGCGACGACCAGCGGCATCGGCCAGGACCACTCCTGGAACGGCAGTTCCTGCCAGAGCCAGGCCCCCGCGCCGGCCAGCGCCACGTGGGCCATCCCGTGCCCCAGCCCCAGCAGCCAGTGCCGGGTGTGCCGTTTTCCACTGGCACTCGGCGGGTTGGCGAACAGCACCGCCCCGCCCATCACGATCAGCAGCAGCATGACCAGCGGGATGGTGAACAGACGCTGGATGTCCCCGCCCCGGGTGGTGGCCGCGGCGATCGCCAGCATCAGCAGCGTGTGTGTGGTCCCGAGCAGGGTGGCGAAGCCCGGATTGCGCAGCGGCAACCGCCAGAAGACGCTCCAGCCGTAGCGCCGGGACCGGGCCGCGTCCGGGTACCGGGCGGCCAGCGCGTAATCGTGGCTGACGCTGGCCCGCCGGGACAGGGTGTCATTCGGCGGCACGGGCAGCTTCTCCGGCAGGACGTGGGTCGGATGCAGGTACGCTCCGCCGCCCCCGCAGGTGACGAGCTGCCGGTCCGGGCCGGCGTAACGGGCATAGTGGTGCAGGTCGCCCGAGACCAGCAACCGGGCCCGGGCCCCGGTGGGAGCGATGATCGTACGGATGAAGTAGTCGACCGCGTCGTACGCTCCCGGCTTGTCGACGGCCTTCACCCAGGTCGGTGCCGGCACCATCAGGATCACCCGGTCCTCGGCCGTCAGCTCGGCCGCCGCCCGCTCGAAATAGATCAACTGCGGGTCGTCGAGGTAGGCGCCGAACTGCTCGTCGATCGCGAACACCCACCAGTCGGCGGGCAGCTCGACGGCGAAGTACGAGCGCCGCTGCTCGGTGCGCCAGCCCCCGATGTTGCCGTCCCTGCGCCGGGCGAACAACCGCAGGAACGCCGTCAGGCCGTCGTACCAGTCGTGGTTGCCGGGCAGCGTGAACAGCGTCGGGCGGTGCCCGTCGCGCGGCGGGCACGGCAGCGCCGCCTGGTACGGGCCCTTGCAGCGGTCCTCGTACGCCTCCGCGCTCGCCGTCGGGTACACCTGGTCGCCGCCCATCAGCAGCACCTGACCGCGCGGCAGTCGCCGCCCGTCGACCGTGAGCCGGGGTTGCGCGAGCAGGTACGCCACCGAGTACGTCGCGTCGAACCCGTCGCCGAGGTCGGCCACGTAGTCCACCCAGATCTCCCCGCCCGTGCCGGGCTGGCGGTGGATGTCGCCGGCGAGCGCGTTCTGCAGCTCCCGCTTGTCCAGGTAGGCGCCGAACAGCAGCGCCAGCAGCGTCCGGACCCCGGTGCTGAGCAGGAGGAACGGCGCCAGCCAACCGACCGGAGGCTGTGGCGTGAAGCCGAGTTCCTGCGGGTCCATGCTGCCGGGCCGCGGTGGGGTGGTCGGCTCATCGGCCGCCGGGGGCGGCGGTACGGGATTGGTATCCGTCACGGTCCGCAGCGTAGTCGCCACTGTCGTCGATGGCTGCCCGACCCGGGGGCGCCTGGCGGGCCCTACTGCCGGGAAACCCCCGCCGGTACGCCGGGTGGTATGCCGTACACTGGGTCACCGTGCCGCCTTAGCTCAGTTGGCAGAGCGACGCACTCGTAATGCGTAGGTCGACAGTTCGATTCTGTCAGGCGGCTCCACCCGCAAAGGGCCCGATGACCAGGGAAACAACCCAAGGTCATCGGGTCTTTGCGTTGGTGCCGGCAAGATCAAGGGTGTACGTCAGGGTTTGGGGGGCCGCCTACCCACCTTCCACCTGCGGCGG
>DASVVF010000493.1:0-7140 GCA_036386695.1 Catenuloplanes sp.
GGGCCTGCGCCGGGGGGCCGACCAGGACGCTCCGGTGGAGCGACTGGAGGCCAGGACCGACATCGAGGTGACCGACCCGGAGCCGGTGACCGGCATCAACGCCGTCACCGTGGACGTGTCGGGCCGGGACCAGGCCGCCGCGCTGGCCGCGCTGCGCCGTGACCCGGCGGTGGCGTACGTCGAGGTCAACCATGAGGTCCGGGCCACCGACGTGACGGTGAACGACCCGCGTAGCGGCTCGCAGTGGGGGCTGCGCGACACCCGCGTGCCGGCCGCCTGGGACCGGACGATCGGTTCGGCGGACATCACCGTCGCCGTGGTGGACTCCGGGGTGAGCGCCGTGTCGGAGTTGACCGGGGCCCTGGTCGGCGGCTACGACTTCGTCAACAACGACGCCAACCCCGCCGACGACGACGGCCACGGCACCGCGGTCGCCTCCGGGATCGCCGCCGGCGGCAACGACGGGTCGGGCTTCGCGGGGATCTGCTGGACCTGCCGGATCATGCCGGTCAAGGTGCTGGACTCCAGCGGCGGCGGGAACGTCGGCAACGTCGCGGCGGGCATCACCTGGGCCGCCGACCACGGCGCCAAAATCATCAACCTGTCCCTGGGCGGTGCCGGCGACAGCATCGCGGTGCGCAACGCGGTCGATCACGCGATCCGCCGGGGTGCCCTGGTCGTGGCGGCGGCCGGCAACGAGGGCAGCACCGCGTACAGCTATCCGGCGGCGATTCCGGAGGTCCTGGCGGTCGGTTGGGCCGACGGCGGCGGCAACCGCAACCCGGACTCCAACCACGGTGCCTGGGTCGACGTGGCCGCGCCCGGCTGCAACATGGCCCAACTCGCCAACGGCGCGATCGTCGACGGCTTCTGCGGCACCTCGGCGGCGTCCCCGGTCGTCGCCGGCATCGCGGCCCTGGTGCTGGCCGCCACCCCCGCCGCGACAGCGGCCGACCTGACGCGGGCCATCACCTCCACCGCCGTGCCGGTGCCGGGTGGCTGGGTCGAACGCGGCCGGGTCGACGCGGCCGCCGCGGTGGCCGCCCTGCCGGGCGGCGCCAGCCCCGACCCGTCGGTGCGGGCCACCCATCCGGGCGCCGGCAGCCAGCTGCGCGGCTACCCCGGGTTCTCCGCGGTCACCTCGCCGGACGTCGTGTCGGTGCAGCTGGTCGTGGACGGCGCCGTGGTGGCCACCGACACCGACGCCCCGTGGCGCCTCTGGTGGAACACCGGCGGCCGCAACGGCGCCGTCACCGTGAACCTGCGGGCCACCGACGCCGACGGCCACAGCACGACGGTCGGCATGCCGATCACCCTCGACAACGCCGCACCCCGGGTGTCGTTCCGCTCGCCGGCGGTGCGGGCCGCCGTGCGGGCCGTCGTGCGGGTGACCCCGGAGGTGTCCGACAACGTCGCGGTGGGGCGGGTGGAACTCCTGGCCGGCGGCCGGGTGGTCGCCACCGACTGGTCCGCCCCGTGGTCGTTGGGGTGGCTCTCCGGCCGCACCAACAGCGCCGTCACCCTGGGCCTGCGGGCCTACGACCGGGCCGGCAACGTCAGCAGCGCCACCCGGGTGGTGATCGTCGACAACACCCGGCCCGCCGTGTCGATCACGAAGGGCCCGCGCAACCAGGCCCGGGTGTCGGGCACCGTCCGGCTGACCGTCGGCGCCAAGGACCGCAACGGCATCGACCAGGTCCAGGTGATCGTCAACGGCCGGGTGGTCGCCCGGGACACCCGCGCCCCGTACACCTTCGGGATCAAGGTTGCGAAGTACGGCCGGAAGCTGACCGTCAAGGTCCGCGGTTACGACCGGGCCGGCAACGTCCGGTACGTGGCCACCCGCGTCTGGCGCCGCTGACCCCCGGCCCCGGCCGGCGGGGGTGCCGGGTTCGGCTGCTACCGGACGGCACCCCGACTACTCCGGGGCGGCTACACAGCGCAACCAGCATGGAGCTGCGGGTCACCATGGCCGGCGGAACCAGGGGGCGTACGGATGCGCACGACTCGACACATGATCACGGCTGGCCTCGCCGCCGTGGTGACGGTAGTGGGGATCAGCACACCAACCATGGCCGCGCCGGCTCCGGACCCGTACGGGGGGGCGGCCGAACCCGTCGCGCTGGTCGTCGGCATGCGACCGGGCGCGGACCAGCAGGCGTCGATCGACCGGCTGGACGACCGCGGCAACATCGACGTACTGGACAGCGCACCGGTGCCCGGCACCAGCGCGGTCACCGTCGAGGTCGCGTCCGACGACGTCGACCGGGCCGAGGCGACGCTGGCCCGGGACCCGGCCGTCAGATACGTGGAAAAGGACCATGTCGCCCGGGCCGCCGCTCTCGACCCGTACCGGCCGCAGCAGTGGAGTCTGGACCGCACCGGCGTGGCCGGGGCGTGGGGGCGCACCACCGGCTCCGCGGCCATCACCGTGGCGATCGTCGACACCGGCGTCTCACCAGTGTCGGAACTCGCCGGCCGCCTGCTGCCCGGCTACAACGCGATCACCGGTGGTACCGACGCGACGGACGACAATGGCCACGGCACCGCGGCGGCGACGGTTCTGGCCGCCCAGGGCGACAACGGTGACCTGGTCGCCGGCGTGTGCTGGACCTGCAGGATCCTGCCGGTCAAGGTGTTGGGCGCGGACGGCGCCGGGGACTACAGCGACATCGCCGACGGCGTCATCTGGGCCGCCGACAACGGCGCCGACATCATCAACCTGTCGCTCGGCGGCGCCGACGACGGCCAGGTCCTGCGCGAGGCGGTCGCCTACGCCGTGGCCAGCGGCGTCCTCGTGATCGCGGCGGCCGGCAACTCCGCCAGCACCAGCCACTTCTACCCGGCGGCGCTGCCCGACGTGCTCGCCGTCGGCGCGTCCAGCCAGACCGACACCCGCAACCTCGACTCCAACTACGGGCCGGACTGGGTCGACATCGCCGCGCCCGGCTGCAACCTGGCGCAAAACCACCTGGACGAGGCGCCCGGGATAGTGGAGGTAGCGATATGGGCCTGCGGGACGTCGTTCGCGGCTCCGTTGGTGGCCGGCGTCGCCGCGCTGGCGCTGTCGGTGCGTCCCGGAGCCACCGCGGCCCAGATCAGCACCGTGCTGACCAGCACCGCCTACCCGATGCCGGGCCTGGCGTGGGTAGCCTCCGGGCGGGTCAACGCCACCGCCGCCGTCGACACCCGGGCGCCGAGCGTGTCGGTGCTCTCACCGGCACCCGGCGCGCTCGTTCGTGGCACGGTCACGGTCGGCGTCAGCGCGACCGACGACTGGGCGGTGCGGCGGGTGCAGTTGATCGTCGCCGGCCAGATCAAGAGCACCGACACGGCCGCGCCGTGGGCGCCCACCTGGGCCTCCGGCACCTTCAACGGCCCGATCACGGTGACGGTGCGGGGCTACGACGCGGTCGGTAAGTCGACCGTCGCCACCCGGGTCGTCACCGTGGACAACACCCCGCCCACGGTGGCCATCACCCGCGGCCCGGCGAACGGCACCCGACGCATCCGCGGCACCGTCGCGCTCGCCGCGGCCGCCGCCGACCGCTACGGCGTCCACCGGGTCGAGTTGCTGATCAACGGGCGGAAGGTGGCCACCGACACCACCGCCGGGTACACCTTCGCCATCGACACCTCGCGGTACGGCAGCACCCTGCGGGTGCAACTGCGGGCGTACGACCGGGCCGGCAACCTGCGGGCCAGCCCGCTGCGGACCTGGTACCGCTACTGAGGCGGACGGGCCCGTCGGGTGACCGGCGGGCCCTCGGTAGGCTCTGGCGACATGAGTACGCCGCGCCCGGTTCTCGTCGTTGATTTCGGTGCCCAGTACGCCCAGCTCATCGCCCGCAGGGTGCGTGAGGCCCGGGTCTATTCGGAGATCGTCCCGCATTCGATGCCGGTGGCCGAGATGCTGGCCCGCGACCCGGCGGCGATCATCCTGTCCGGCGGCCCGTCCAGCGTCTACGAGCCGGGTGCCCCGAGCCTGGACGCCGGCCTGTTCACCGCCGAGGTGCCGGTCTTCGGGATCTGCTACGGCTTCCAGGCGATGGCCCAGGCGCTCGGCGGCACGGTGGCGCACACCGGTCGCGGCGAGTACGGCGGCACGCCGCTGCGGCCGTTCCCGCAGCCCGGGGTGCTGCTGCGGGAGCTGCCGGCGGAGCTGCCGGTGTGGATGAGCCACGGTGACTGCGTGACGCAGGCCCCCGCCGGCTTCACGGTCACGGCCGAGTCGGCGGGTGCTCCGGTGGCCGCCTTCGAGGATCTCGCCACCCGCCGGGCCGGCGTGCAGTTCCACCCCGAGGTGGTGCACACCGCGCAGGGTCAGGAGATGCTCAAGCGGTTCCTCTACGACATCGCCGGCATCGAACCCACCTGGACCCCGGACAACATCATCGACGAGCAGGTGGCGGCGATCCGCGCCCGGGTCGGCGACAAGCAGGTGATCTGCGGGCTGTCCGGCGGGGTCGATTCCGCCGTCGCCGCGGCGCTGGTGCACAAGGCCGTCGGTGACCAGCTGACCTGCGTCTTCGTCGACCACGGGCTGCTGCGCGCCGGCGAGGCCGAGCAGGTCGAGAAGGACTACGTCGCCGCCACCGGCATCCGGCTCAAGGTGGTGGAGGTCGCGGACCGGTTCCTCGGCGCGCTGGCCGGGGTCACCGACCCGGAGCGGAAGCGCAAGATCATCGGGCGGGAGTTCATCCGCGTCTTCGAGGCGGCCGCCCGTGAGGTGGACGCGGAACGCCACGTCGAGTTCCTGGTCCAGGGCACCCTCTACCCGGATGTGGTGGAGTCCGGCGGTGGCACCGGCACCGCCAACATCAAGTCGCACCACAACGTCGGCGGTCTCCCCGAGGACCTGCGGTTCCAGCTGGTCGAGCCGCTACGGACGCTGTTCAAGGACGAGGTCCGGGCGCTCGGCGCGGCCCTGGGGCTGCCCGAGGCGATGGTGTGGCGCCAGCCCTTCCCCGGCCCGGGGTTGGCTATCCGGATCATCGGAGCGGTCGACCAGCACCGCCTCGACCTGCTGCGCGCCGCGGACCTGATCGCCCGGGAGGAGTTGACCGCCGCCGGGCTGGACCGCGACGTCTGGCAGTTCCCGGTGGTGCTGCTGGCCGACGTGCGCAGCGTCGGGGTGCAGGGTGACGGCCGCACCTACGGCCACCCCGTGGTGCTGCGCCCGGTGTCGAGCGAGGACGCGATGACCGCCGACTGGTCGCGGCTGCCGTACGACGTCGTCGCCCGGATCTCCACGCGCATCACCAACGAGGTGCCCGAGGTCAACCGGGTGGTCCTCGACGTGACCAGCAAGCCACCGGGCACCATCGAGTGGGAGTGACGCCGCCGGCCTCACGCAGCCGGCGGGTGCGGCGGGCTGACCGGGGCCGTGGCACCCGGCCATGCGGGGGCGGTCGGCGGCTCCTCCGGGATGAGGAACCACATCACCGGGTACGCCAGCAGGGCCGCCCCCCAGCTCAGCGCGACCAGCACCACGAACCCCACCCGGACCAGGGTCGGGTCGACGTTGAGGTAACGGCCGAGCCCACTGGCCACGCCGGCGATGATGCGGTCGGTGGTGGGGCGGCGGAGCTGCTTGTACGGCGGGGTGTTCGACGCGGTGGGAAACGGTGACTGTGTCATGTCTCCACGGTGCCCGCCCGGCCCGCCGGTCGACCTCGGTGAGGGTCCCGATGGCGACCCTGATCCTGCCCTGAGCCCAACGCCGACGGCCACGTTCCCGGCCCATCCCGGTCCGGTTCGCGGTGTCCCGTTCCGGTTGCGGGTTTCCTGCCTGAGTGAGCGGTCTGTCACGGGCAGTAGGAGTCACATCCCGGCCGTCCGGTCAGAAAACAGGCTTCGATCCCGTAGACGACCTATTTGTCGGGCATAATGCCGCCCGTGACCCCAGCGCTCGAGCCGCTCCGCAGGATCGCGGCATATGCCGTCGCCACCGACCCCGAAGGTCGGGTGCTGCTGGTCCGCGCCTCGGCGCGGTCCGGCACGCCGGGCGTGTGGTCGCTGCCCGGGGGTGCCGTCGACCACGGCGAGGATCCCAACAACACCGTCGTACGCGAGACGGCAGCCGAGACCGGCCTGTCGGTGACCGTCACCGGGCTGCGCGACGTGCTCGCCGACATGCGGGCCCTGCCGCACCGGGGCATCACCATCCACACCGATCGGCTGATCTACCAGGTGTCCCTGCGCGGCGGGACGGTCTGCGACCGCGTCGGCCAACCGACCGATCTGGCCCGCTGGCACACCCTGGACGAGGCGCGGACGCTGCTCCTGCGCCCGTTCACGGCGGCCGCGTTGGGGCTCTCCGGCGCGTCGGCCGACCTGCGGCCGGAGGAGCCCCCGGAGTTCCCGTCGTTCTACGCCTATCCCGGCCCGGACGGTCTGCACCGGGCACAGCGCTTCGCCGCGTACGCCATCGCCACCGATCCCGCCGGTCGGCTCCTGCTCACCCGGATCGCCGAGGGCTACCCCGGCGCGGGCCGCTGGCATCTGCCCGGCGGTGGCACCGACTACGGCGAGCAACCCGGCGGGGCGCTGATCCGCGAGCTGCTGGAGGAGACCGGTCAGCGGGGCCGCCTGGTGGAACTGCTCGGCGTGGCCAGCCACCGCGACGCCGCCTCGATCGGCCCGGAGGGTTACCCGATCGACTGGCACGGCGTGCGCGCCTTCTACCGGGTCGCGGTGGATCGGCCCGGAGCGCCGGTCGTCGGCGATGTCGGCGGTTCCACCTGCGAGGCGCGGTGGTTCCCGGCCCACGAGGTCGGGGGCGTACCGGACGAGCAGCTGACCGAGGTCACCACCGAGGCGTTGCGGGTGGCCCGGCTGCCCTAACCTCTACCCAGGTGGGTCGCCGAGTGCGGCCGGCATCGGCAGGAGGGGATCAGCGTGACGCGGCGGACCCGGCGGATCGGGGCGTACGGGCTCTGTCGGGACGACGCCGGGCGGGTCCTGCTCACCCACAACTCGCCGCGGTCGGCGTTCCCGAGCCGGTGGCAACTGCCCGGTGGCGGGCTGGAGCACGGCGAGGATCCGGCCGCCGCGGTGGTGCGCGAGGTGGCCGAGGAGACCGGCCTGCGGGTCGCGGTCACCGGTCTGCGGACCGTGCTCGCCGACGTCCACCGCCTG
>DASVVF010000494.1:0-5158 GCA_036386695.1 Catenuloplanes sp.
CTCATCTTCGCCGCCGAGCTCGCCACCCCGGAGCTCGTCGCCTTCATGGTCCGCTACACCTCCGGCTACGTCTGCGTGCCGCTCGAGTCGGCCGACTGCGACCGGCTCGACCTGCCGCCGATGTTCCACACCAACCAGGACAAGCGCGGGACCGCCTACACGGTGACCGTCGACGCGCGCGAGGGCGTCAGCACCGGCATCTCCGCGAGCGACCGCGCCCGCACGATCCGGCTGCTCGCCTCGCCGGACAGCACGCCGGTGGACTTCAGCAGGCCCGGCCACGTCGTCCCCCTGCGGGCGCGCGAGGGCGGGGTGCTGCGCCGGGCGGGGCACACCGAGGCGACGATCGACCTGGCGGAGCTGGCCGGGCTGCGCCCCGCCGGGGTGCTCTGCGAGCTGGTCAACGACGACGGCACGATGATGCGGGGCCCGGAGCTGGAGAAGTTCGCCGCCGACCACGACCTGGCGCTGGTCACGATCGCGGACCTGATCGCCTACCGGCAGCGCCTGCAGCCCCCGGTGGAGCGGGTGGTCGAGGCGCGCGTCCCGACCCGGCACGGGGTCTTCCGGGCCCACGGATACCGGGCGGCGTTCGACCCGGCCGAGCACGTGGCGCTGGTGTACGGCGACCTCGGCGACGGCGCGGACGTGCTGGTCCGGGTGCACTCCGAGTGCCTGACCGGGGACGTGTTCGGTTCCCTGCGCTGCGACTGCGGCCCGCAGTTGGACGCCGCCCTGCAGGCGGTGGCGCAGGAGGGCCGCGGGGTGGTGCTCTACCTGCGTGGTCACGAGGGACGCGGGATCGGCCTGCTGCAGAAGCTGCGCGCGTACCAGCTGCAGGACCAGGGACTCGACACCGTCGACGCGAACCTGGAGCTGGGGTTGCCGGCCGATGCCCGCGACTACGGCGCCGGCGCGCACATCCTGCTGGACCTCGGTGTGCGCACGATGCGCCTGCTCACGAACAACCCGGCCAAACAGGCCGGGTTGGAAGGCTACGGTTTGCAGGTCACCGGGTTGGCCGCGCTGCCCGTGCACCCGCACCCGGAGAACGTGCGTTACCTGCGGACCAAGCGGGACCGGATGGGTCACCTGCTCGACGAGCTGGACGAGGTCGTAGACCGCAGCAGCTGAACACACCGCCGGCCCGTCCCGCCGGACACCAACCGCACCCCGAGGAGAGGAAGCACCGTCATGGCCGGTTTTGGAGATCCCCACCTGCAGACGGTGGAGGCCGCAGGTCTGCGCCTGGGTATCGTCGGGTCGCGCTGGCACACCGACCTGGTCGACCACATGGTGGAGCGGGCCCAGCTCGCCGCCAAGGCCTGCGGCGTCGACGACGTCGTGGTGGCCCGGGTGAGCGGGTCGGTGGAGCTGCCCGTGGTGGCGCAGGCACTCGCGCGCCGGTGCGACGCGGTGGTGGCGCTGGGTGTGGTCATCCGCGGTGAGACGCCGCACTTCGAATACGTCTGCGACGCCGTCACGGCCGGGCTGACCCGCGTCGGTCTGGACGAGTCGACGCCGGTCGCGCACGGTGTGCTCACCGTGGAGTCGTTGGGCCAGGCCAAGGACCGCGCCGGCCTGGAGGACTCGATCGAGGACAAGGGGTGGCAGGCCACCGTGGCGGCGCTGGACGCGGCGCTGGCGGTCCGGGAGATCACAGCCGCCCCGCCTCGATGATCCGGCGCAGGAACTGACGGGTCCGCGGCTCGGTCGGCGTACCGAGCACCCGCGCCGGTGGTCCCTGCTCCAGGACGCGGCCACCGTCGAGGAAGCACACCCGGTCGGCGACCTGGCGGGCGAAGCCCATCTCGTGGGTGGCGATCAGCATCGTCATCCCTTCGCCCTTGAGGTCGCGGATCATCGACAGGACCTCACCGACCAGCTCCGGGTCCAGCGCCGAGGTGACCTCGTCGAGCAGCAGCAGCCGGGGGTCGTTCACCAGGGCCCGGACGATCGCCACCCGCTGCTGCTGGCCGCCGGAGAGCCGGTCGGGGTATTCGCCGGCCTTGTCGGCCAGGCCGACCCGGCGCAGCCAGTCGCGCGCCTGCGCCTCGGTGTCGGCGCGCCCGCGCCGGTGCACCCGGCGCGGGGCGAGGGTGATGTTCTGCAGCACCGTCATGTGCGGGAAGAGGTTGTACGCCTGGAACACCATCCCGAGGCGCTGTCGGACGGTGTCGGGGTCCACCCGGGGGTCGGTGATGTGCCGCCCGTCGAGGTGGATGGTGCCGTCGTCGATCTCCTCCAGCAGGTTGACGCAGCGCAGCAGCGTCGACTTGCCGGAGCCGGAGGCCCCGATGAGCGCCACCACCTCGTGCTGCGCGACGTCGAGGTCCAGATCGCGCAGCACGAGGGTGCCGTCGAACGACTTGCGCAGGGCACGGCAGGACAGCACCGGGGTGGCCGACACTGTTCAGCCGCCGGCCGACTGTCGGCGCGCCGAGCGCACGGTGACCCAGTCGGTGACCGCGATCAACGGGATCGCCAGCAGCACGAACAGCACCCCGGCGACCACGTACGGGGTGTAGTTGAAGCTCTGCGCGGTCTGGATCTGCGCGGCCCGGATCGCGTCGACGGGCCCGGCCAGGGAGATCAGGCCGACGTCCTTCTGCAGCGCGACGGTGTCGTTGAGCAGCGGCGGGGCCACCCGGCGGACCGCCTGCGGCAGCACCACGTGGCGCATCGTCTGCCGGTAGCTGAGCCCGAGCGAGCGGGCCGCGGCGAGCTGGCTGGGGTGGATCGACTCGATGCCGGCGCGGAACACCTCGGCGAGGTAGCCGGCGTAGGTGACCACCAGGGCGATCCCGCCGAGCACGAGCACGCTGGGGGTGCCGGTCAGCCGCAGCCCGGGCACCCCGAAGGTGAGCAGGTACAGCACGATGATCAGCGGCAACCCCCGGAAGGTGTACGTGTAGCCGGTGGCCAGCGCCCGGACCGGGAAGAACACCGGACCGCGCAATGTGCGTAGCAGCGCCACCAGCAGGCCCAGGGTCAGGGCGCCGAGGGCGCAGAAGACCAGCAGGCGCACGTTGAGCCAGAGCCCGGTGAGGATCTGCGGCAGCGCTTCCCAGCCGACCCCCGGGTCGAGGAACGACTCGCGGACCCGTTGCCAGCCGGGCGCGCCGGTGAGGCCGACGGCCAGCGCGCCGCCGAGCAGCCCGGTGGACACCGCCGCGACCAGCACCGAGCGGACCGACTGCCGCCGCCGGTACGCCATCCGCCGGCGCTGGATGTCGCTGGGCCGGTGCGTCGCCCCCGGTGGGCCGCCCGGTTCGGTCACGTCAGCTCGGGGGCGCCGGCGACCTGCCCGAGCCACTGCTTCTCCAGGGCGGTGAGGGTGCCGGCGCGGCGCAGTTCGTCGACCGCCTGGGTGACGCAGCCGGTCAGCGGTGAGTCGCGGTCCAGCACGATCCCGAACTGCTCGGGCACCCCGACCTGCGGCAGCTGACCGACGATCACGCCGCCGTCGAGTTCCGCCGCGGTCATGAAGAAGGCCGTCGGCAGGTCGACCACGAGCCCGTCGATCTGCCCGTTCTGCAGCGCCTTCTTGGCGTCGTCGTTGCTGTTGTAGACCTGCGGCGCGGTGTCCGGCTGCACCAGGACCGTGATCGCCTGGTAGCTGGTGGTCCCGACCTGCGCGCCGAGTTTGGCGCTCTTGAGCGCCGCGACGGAGTTCGCCTTGGCGATCTTCGAGGTTTTCAGCGCGATGACGGTCTGGCGCACCAGGTAGTACGGCGAGGAGAAGTCCACCGCCTTCTTGCGTTCCTCGGTGACGGAGAACTGGTTGAGGTCCATGTCGTAGCTCTTGGGGCCGGGCGCGATGGCGTTGTTGAAGGTGATCCGGGTCCAGACCACGTCACCGCGGGGGTAGCCGAGCCGGTCGGCCACCGCGTACGCCACCGCCGACTCGAAACCCTGCCCGTTGTCGGGCTTGTTGTCCTTGAACCACGGTTCGTACGCCGGGTCGTCGGTGCCGACGGTGAGTTTGCCGGGGGTCTTGGTCTTGAGGGCGTCCCGGGTGCAGGACAGCGCCGCGGCGCTCTGTCCGGTGCCCGGGGCGCGGGGGTCCGCGGGCGTGCAGCCGTTGACGGCGGCGAGCAGGAGGGTCGCGCTGCCGAGCGCGAGGGGCACAGATCGGCGGGCCATGGCGCTCAGCATAGGCACCGTGGCGGCCGTCGCACGGCCCGCGTCCCGTACCCGGCGGGACTCGGACGCCGGTCGGCTGCGACAATCCTTCCCCGTGAAGACCTTCGAGGAGTTGTTCGTCGAGTTGCAGGCCAAGGCGGCGGCGGGTGCTCCGGGCTCGGCGACGGTCGAGGCGTTGCAGCGTGGCGTGCATTCCATCGGCAAGAAGGTCGTCGAGGAGGCGGCCGAGGCGTGGATGGCGGCCGAGCACGAGGGGCCGGAGCGCACGGCTGAGGAGATATCCCAGTTGCTCTACCAGGCGCAGGTGTTGATGCTGGCGACCGGACTGAAGCTCGAGGACGTCTACCGACATCTGTGACGCGCCGTCCCGCGGGCGACCGCACCGATGATCGATCGAAGGAGCACGTCCCCGAGATGCTGCGCATCGCCGTACCGAACAAGGGCACCCTGTCCGCGCCGGCCAGCCACATGCTGCGCGAGGCCGGCTACCGGCAGCGCACCGACGCCAAGGACCTGGCCTGCCGCGACGAGGACAACGACGTCGAGTTCTTCTACCTGCGTCCCCGGGACATCGCCACCTACGTCGGCTCCGGTGACCTGGACCTGGGCATCACCGGCCGCGACCTGCTGCTCGACGCCGGCAGCCCGGCCGCTGAGGTGCTCGACCTGGACTTCGGCTCGGCGACCTTCCGGCTGGCCGCCCGCCCGGAGACGCTGTCCTCGGCCGACGACATCGGTGGCCGGCGGATCGCCACCGCGTACCCGGGGGTGGTGGAGCGGCACCTCGCCGAGCGTGGTCTGAAGGCGGACGTGATCCGCCTCGACGGCGCGGTCGAGAACGCGGTGCGCCTGGGCGTCGCGGACGTCATCGCCGACGTGGTGGAGACCGGCGCGACGCTGCGCCAGGCGGGTCTGGTGACGGTCGGTGAGCCGATCCTGCGTTCGTCGGCGATCCTGATCGGTCGCCGGGGCCCGGACGGGTCGTTGGTGGGCGCCGCGGCGGCCGCCGTTC
>DASVVF010000495.1:0-6920 GCA_036386695.1 Catenuloplanes sp.
CGGAACTATCGACGAATGGATATCAGCAGGAGCCGACGTGCGTGTAGGTGCAGTAGTTCAAAACGCATCCACAGTCGCACGTGTAGTAGTAGTTGCAATACCAGTAGATTCTCGCGCCGCCGGAGCAGTAGTAGCCGGATCGGTAGGCGCAGGGGCCGGGACATTCCGTGCAGGCGCCGGCCTCTTCCTTCTTGGCCAGAAGTCCCAGCAGTGTGTCGCCGACACGGTGCATCAAGGCACTCAACAGAACCCTCCCCGTACATGGTGGACAATGCCTAACCACGTGGCTTCCGTATATGGCAGCGTAGCGAAGGTCAGGGAATCTAGCAATGGCTCACTGTGATTGACCGCACCCTTCAATGGTGGACAGGTCGCTGCTGGCCTCGCGGCCGGCCCGCTGCTCGTACCCGACCACCGTGGAGGGAAAGCAACTACCTCTGCCGCAGCCGTCCGATGTGGACCCGGCGGCGGCCGGGGCGGTCATCATCGCGCGACCCGTGCCGGCTGGGCGTCGGCGCCGCCCAACGGTGCCGCCAACCGCCGCACCGAGCGGCGTCCGCAGCGACATCTCAGCGCCGAGGACCGCGCGAGCCTGCGAGATCCTGCCGTCGGCGTGGTGGCGGCCGCGGTGGAACAGGCGGCGCGGGTGCCGGGAGCCGCGCGCCGGTGGCCGTTCTGGCACCCTGCATACACCGCCAACCATGATCCATACTCCGGTGGGCACGTCCGGCCACGGGGCACCGACCCGGATCCGCCACTTCATGAACAACGTGGTGGCTGACTTGGCTCTGATGCCAATCTCGGGAGTAATCCAATCGGGTGCAGCAGCATCCACCGTGACAAGTCATTGCCCAAAGGCGGCGAAGCCGCCGCGGCGGACCTTGCCGGTGGCTGCTGCGGCGAAGACCACGGTCAGCAGCGCCCGCCGGCCGTATCGAAGTAGCTCATTCTCCCTGTCGGTAGCCGGTCGTTGGGCGGCGGACCCGGGCGGTAGGTAGCGGTGGGCAGGTGTCCCAGTCAGCGTTGGAAACCGCGTACGACAGTGGCGACGACGTTTTCGACCGGGATGAATCCGAGCTGGCGCGAGTCGAGGCTCTGTGCCAGGTTGTCCCCGAGCATCACGAGGTGACGGGCGGGAACCCGGTTGGCGGTCATGCCGGCCGGCGCCGTTTCGTGGGGACCCGCGCCGACCCGTTTGATCAGCAATGGTCCCTCCGAGGATCCCGGCACCCCGGCCGGGTGCGGGTTGCGGAACACCACCACGTCACCGCGCCGGGGAACGGCCCAGCGGCGCCGCCGGGCGATGAGCCGATCGCCGTCGCGGTAGGTCGGCAGCATGCTGGGGCCACGCACGACGGCAACCAGCATGCTGGTGCGGATCCATAGCGCACCGCTCGCTGCCAGGGCGAGCGTCGCGATGCCGATGACGAGAATCCGGGTCTCCTGTCCTGAAACCCTGCTGCCGGACGCCGGATCGCGCGTCGACGCCCGGCAGCAGGAACCCTGTCAGCCACCGAAGCAGCGGAAGGTAACCTTCGGCGGGCAGTTGTCGTAGTGGATGATGAGATCGAACCGCACCCCCGCTGCTGCAGCTGCTGTCGCCGACAAAGACTTGGTCAGGGCTGAGGTATATGCGGGCCGCGTCCGTGATGTCGGCCGGTGTGTCCGGCCGATCGTGGTGGTGGCTGCGGTGGCGACGCCCAGTACCGCTTACGGCGCCGAGTCTGAGATTTGGAACTCTCCTGCCGGACGCCGGATCGCGGGTCGACGCCCGGCAGGAGGACCACGTCAGCAGCTGTAAGTGATCCTCGGCGCGCAGTTGTCGTAGTTGATGGTGGTCCGTACGCGGACCCCCATCGTGCCGTTGGTGCAGAAGCCGTCGATGTGCCTCACAGTGTTGATGTAGATGCACGCCGCGTCTGCGGTGACGGTTGGGGCGACCTTGTCCAGTAGGCGGTCGGCGAGACTGTTGATGAGTCGCATGGTTTCTCCCTCGTGGTGTCGGCCGCTGTGTCGGGCCGGTCGATCACCCGCCGGTCGGCGGGTGAAGCTCTGGTACGGCGGACTGGTAGCCGGCGGCTTGAAGGTTGAAGAGGCGGGCGTACGGGCCGTCGCTGTCCATCAGGGCGGCGTGGTCGCCGCGCTCCACGGCTGTGCCGTCCGACAGGACGACGATCGTGTCGGCGTCGCGTACGGCGCTGAGCCGGTGTGAGATCAGCAGGGCGGTGGCGCCCCCGCGCAGGGTGCGTAGCCGGGTATGCACCTCGTGCTCAGCGTTGGCGTCGAGTCCCGCGCTCGGCTCGTCCAGGATCAGCAGGTCGCAGTGCGTGCGCATGAAGGATCGGGCCAGCGCGAGTCGTTGCCACTGCCCGCCCGACAGCAGTACACCCTCTGTGGTGTCGGGCGTGTCCTCGGGGGAGAAGTACCGGGTCAGTAACGTGTCGTACCCGCGCGGGAGTTTTTCGACTGTGGTGCGGCAGCCGGCCTGATCGGCGGCGGACACGATGGCCAGCCGGTCATCCAGTAAGCGGGTTTCGCCAAGTCCGATGTTGTCCGCAGCGCTCAGGTCGTAGGCCATGAAGTCCTGGAAGACCGCGCTGATCCGGCGGCGAAGCTCGTCCACCGGGAACTGCCGCAGGTCGATGCCGTCCCAGAGCACCACGCCACGGGTGGGGTCGTAGAACCGGCACAACAGCTTGATGAGTGTGCTCTTCCCAGCCCCGTTGAGGCCGACCAGGGCGGTCGTGGAGCCAGCGGCGATGGTCAGGTCGACACCCCGCAGGATCCAGGGCAGCGACGGGCCGTAACGGAACCAGACGTCGCGCAGCTCGATGCTGCTGCGCAGCGGCGGGACCGGCAGCACCGGCCGGTCCGGCGGCGCGGCCAGGTCGGCCGGCGCCTGCACCACATGCTGGTAGTGGGTGAAGACGAGCAGCGCATGATGGGTGCGAGCGATGTTGCTGATGATCGAACCCAGGGTGTTCTGTACCCCGCCGACGGCGGCGGCGAACACGACGATATCCCCGAGCGCTAACCGGCCGGATCGGGCGGACAACACCGCCCACACCAGCCCGCCTCCGGCCACCACCGCGCCCAGGCCGGTGAGCAGTGACTGCACGCGAAACTCCCGCAGATCCATGCCACGCATGGCACGGTTGATCCGGCGCAGCTCCGCCGTCATGCGGGCGGAGAATAGGTTGCCGAGGCCGTACAGCCGGATCTCCTTGGCCGCGGTCACGGACGAGATCAGGTCGGCGTAGAAGAGCTCCCGGCGCTCGGCGTGCCCGAGTTGCAGCATCATCGCCGCGCGCTGGCGCGACAGTGTGAACTCGGCATGGACGGTGGGCAGCGCCGCGACGGCGACCACGACAGCCATCCACGGCGCCAGGCCGGCCAGCAGAACGACGAACCCGACGACCGTCACCGTGCCCTGGACGATCCCCAAGCCGCCCGTGACAACGTGCGCGGGGGTGGCGGGCCCGTTCGACACGGCCAGTTGGAGGCGATCCTGGAACGCCGGGTCCTCGAACCTGCCCAGTCCGCCGAACCGGCCGATCGCCCGATAGAGCTCCCGCCGGCCCGTCAGCCGGGCCCGCCGGCTCAACTCGGCGTCGGCGAACTCAGCGACCGCCGGCATCAGCGAGCCGAGCAGAACAGTAGCCGCCAGGCCCAGGACGACACCGAGCACCTGCGCCGTCTGTGCGCGGGCGACCAGCAGGTCCAGGATCTCCTTGGTCAGCCACGCGGTCGCCACCGGGGCCAGGCCGCTCACCAGGGCGGTCGCGACCCGGGCGGCCACCAGCGTCGAGGATGAGCGCCAGGCGAGGGCAAGGGCGGCGGACAGCAGCGCGGCCGTGCCGCGGAGCCCGGGGCGAGTGGGGTCGTCGGTGGTCATGCGGCCGTCGGGACGGACCGGTCATCGGTGGTGAGACCTCCGGCGACAGCCCAGGACCGCTCAGGACCGAACGCGGCCGAGACGGCCACGACATCCGGCCGTCGCTCCAAACAGGACGGACACTCCGGCGAGAGGAAACCGACGAGGGTATGACCGGACAACTGGTCCGGGGAAACCGGCCGGTCCCGGAGGTCCCACGCAGCGAAGTTGCCGGCCATAGCGCCTACCGAAAGGACGCCAGGGCAATTGATCGGCCGGCTCATGGGCCCGCTACGCAGCCGACGAACGACTCCAAGCGTCAGCGACGGATTCAAGATGCTGACCGCACTGAGCACCGCAATCAGCGTACAGAAATATCCCCAGGTGTATCCCACAGCACTACCCCCGTAGTCGGCCGCGAGCCAGTGACGATGAAGCTTGTCGATCAACATCGTACACATGGGATCGTTGGGTGTCATGTGCCACCTTGAGAGGAAATTGCTACGCCCAGGTGGAAGTTGTCGGTCACAGGCCGGGTCCCAGGGCGAGGCCTTGTCGCCGATGGGGACGACGAATTATCGGTCCAGCAACGGTTGCCGGGTTCCCAGGTGGTTTCGGAGACGAAGCGGCAGACGTGGCAGGCAGCGCCGTGGAGGAACGTCGTACCCGCGTCGCGGTAGTCGTTCGGCGCACAGCGGGTCAGCGGAGCAGCGACGGGCGTCGTTCAGGGCTCGGCGGATGAGTCGGCGCAGGCTGTCGGGTTCGGCGAGTGACACGGGGCCGCCGAGGGCGCCCCGGCGACGAACTGATGGGGTTCACGGCCGTGCTGCCGGCACAGGGCATCCGTGCGCTGATCGCCTCACTGCTGCCGGTGCCGACGGCGCGAACGGGTCACCCTCGTTGTCGAAGTGCACCGCAGAATCGAGGCCGGTCGGCGGCCGGCGCAGGCGCTGCACGAGGCGCAACGCGCGCTGCGCGCCAGCGGCGACCCGGCGGCCGCCGCCGCGTTCGCCTGCTTCCGCGCCGGCCGAGCCACCCACCCCCGATCTGATACAGCGGTATAGCCGACAACGGTCGGTCTTGATTCGGCGGCGGGTCGCAGCCACCGTGAGGGCACCGGTTCGACCGCAAGCTCGCCGAGCACCATCGGCGGGCCGGTCGACCAACCTCGGAGAGGACGCGCCCGTGCATTCCATCGCAGCCAGCCGCCCGGTTCGGGCTCTGACCCCCGCGCCCGATCCGGAACCCCACGGCCGCGCTGTGCCGGGCCCGCTGCGGGTGCTCGTCGTCGACGACCAGTCCGTCTTCCGCGAAGGGCTGAACCATGTGCTCAGTGGCTGCCCGGACCTGTCCGTGGTGGGTGCGGCGTGGCCGCCGGGATCCATCTGGCACCTGGTCGGCCGGGCCGGACCGGACATCGTCGTGCTCGACCCGGCGGGCCGCCAGTCAGCCGGCTCCGATGTGGACGGCATCGCGCGGGCGTACCCGCAGGTCGGGGTGCTCGTCCTGACCGCCGTCACCAATGACCAGGACGTGTACGCCGTGCTGCGCGCGGGGGCCCGGGGTTACCTGCTCAAGGACACCGACGCGCCCGACCTGATCGCGGCGATCCGAACCGTGGCCGGCGGCGGCGCGGTTTTCGGGTCCGCGGTCGCCGGCCGGCTGCGCGACTACCTGACCGGCACAGTCGCGCATTCGGCCTTTCCCGGGTTGACCGAGCGCGAACATAGGTTGCTCGACCTGCTGGCGGCTGGTCGCAGCAACCTGGATATCGCCCAGCGCCTGGGACTGAGCCCGAAGACGGTCCGCAACCGCGTGTCGGCGATCTTCGCCAAGATCCACGTTGCGGACCGCGGTCAGGCGATCGTCCGGGCTCGCGAGGCAGGGCTCGGCCGGCGGGACGCGGGTCCCCCACATGCCGCCATCGGGTCCCGGATATTGCCCGCCCACGTCGGGACGGCGGGCTCCTGACCAGGGGACGCCCTCCGGCGCAGTCTGGGCGCACGCCGCCACCCCGGCGTCGCCGGGCAACCCGGACGCGTCGGATCCAACCGGGGCGGTTCCCCAAACCACGTCAGATTGGGATACCACCAATGCTCCAGTACTCGAAAGGCCCGCTCGGGCGAGCTTGGGTCCTGCTGCTCGCCGCCGCCGGTACGCTCGCCGCGACCGCCGGACCCGCCTCGGCCGCGGTACCCGGTATCGTCCGCGTCTCGGCGGCTAGCGCCACCGACTCCGCCGACTTCAAGAGCGTCACCGTGACCTGCCCGGTCGGCAAGCAACTGATCGGCACCGGATACGAGGTGTCCGGTGCCACGGGCGAGGTCGTCGTCGACGACTTCCGGCCCAACGGCGGTGCGGCCGCCGCTCCCACCTCGGTCTTCGTCGGCGCGTACGAGGAGGATCCCCTCGCCGCCTCCTGGACTCTGACCGCGTATGCGATCTGCGCCAACCCGCTGCCCGGCCTGGTCCGCATCTCGGTGACGGGTGCGCTGAACTCGACCGACTTCCACAGCACCACCGCCGCCTGTCCCGCCGGCAAGACGCTGACCGGTTCGGGTTTCGAGGTCAACGGTGCCACCGGTGAGGCCGTCGTCGACGACTTCCAGCCCAACGGCAGCGCCCTCGCCGCCCCGACCTCGGTCTCCGTCGGCGCGTACGAGGCGGACCCGGACTACCTGCCAAACTGGTCGCTCACCGCGTACGCGATCTGTGCGAACCCGCTGCCGGGCCTGGTTCGCGCCTCGATCGCCGACCCCGCCACCTCGGACGACTTCCACAGTGCCAGCACGGTGTGCCCGGCGGGCAAGGTGCTCACCGGCACCGGCTTCCAGCTCACCGGCGCGACGGGCGAGGCCACCGTCGATGACCTGCGCCCGAGCGGCAGCTCCGTCGCGGCCCCGACCTCCCAATTCACCGGCGCCTACGAGGCGGACCCCAACCTCGTACCCACCTGGTCGTTCACCGGCTACGGCATCTGCGCGACCTGATACAGAGGTTGAAAGGCTGACGTCTGCATGGTCAGGGTGGTTCCGGGTCGAGGGTC
>DASVVF010000496.1:0-5171 GCA_036386695.1 Catenuloplanes sp.
CAGTGAGTCGGCGAACTCCTGGAGAGCGGCGCGGCTGCGCACCTTGCTGAACACGGCGGCGAGGAAAACCCCGCCGAGCAGCACCCGCGCGCCGATTGAGATGTGCTCCATCGCTGTCCCCGTCGCGATCGGGTGGGTACCCTGGCGCGCCGGCGACGGCGGCCAGAGTACCCACAGTGCCTCAGGATCTAGCAGCTCCACACCACTTCATCCGGGTTGCACCTGCTCGATGCGTACCAGTGGCATCCGTTGCAGGTGAACTTCTGCCGGTGAATGATGTGCCAGCTACCGGCGGTCGACGAGCAACCGCACTTGACGGTCTGCGTCCCGTGGCCCGAGCATTCGCAGCCCGGATCCGCCGTGGCCACGATCCTGGGAACCACCAGCGCCAGCAGGCGGTCACCCGCTGCCTCGAACATCTTCAACATCGACTCTCCCCGGTGTCGGATGGGCCCCCGTGCCCCACCGGCAGCGAGGGCTCTTGCCGGCGTAGCGTCACGCCACCAGGAATCCTCAAGCGACAGGCCTGCCATTCGCCTGCCATCTGCTTGCCAGTGGCGCTCCCTCAGCTGTTTGTGACCAGGACCGCCAGGACCGCGCCCGCGGCAGCGATCAGGCCGGCGCAGGCGCTGATCAGCCGTCCCGGCTCTTCCTTCGGCCGTTTGATCAGGTTGACCAGGGCGAAACCGACGGCGACCACGCACATCAGCCCGACGATCGCGCTCAGCGAGACCGTCACCGACTCGTCGAGATCGGGCCCGGACGAGTGCCGTAGGACGACCAGGAACAGTGCCACACTGAGCCCGAGTACACCGAACGCCGCGGAGGTCCAGTTTGCGTCCTGGGGCGGTGCCGCTGACCGCGGTGACCGTCGCCAGCGATCGGGCCAGGGGGGCAGGCCCTTGACTGCGACCAGGAGGGCCGTGATGGCGGCTGGGACGGCTGCGGCGGCGGTGAGGATCGCCACGACATCGTTCACAGTGGGCATCCCGACATCATCGCAATCCCGTCCACGTAACGGGCCGGTGCCGGCAGGTCACGTCCGATCAATGATCCGACACGGCTGTCGGGTAGCGACTGTGGTGGGGAAGGTGGCCGACACCTACGATTCGGGCATGGCGGTCAGGAGCAAGAGAGGTGACGTGCGCCGCGACGCCGCCGCCCCCGCCTCGGGTGGGCCGCCGGACATTCCCGACCCGCCGGGTACCGTCACACCGCCCGATCCGACACCGCCCACCGGTCGACCGTGGTCACCTCCACCGCTGCTGGGCTTTGCGCTTGTCCTGCTCCTCACGGTGATGGTGGTGGGCGCCGCTTTCAAGCTGCGCGAGCCATTGACCGTGGTGAGGGTGGCCAGCAGTCTCCCCTATCTGGAGGACCCGGAGGTGCGCAGGATCCTGCGGGACGAGGGCCTGAAGGTGAACCAGACCGGGTTCGGCACCCGGCAGGCCGCCCAGTACGTCGACCTGTCCACGTACGACCTGGTCGTGTCCGGCAGCGCCGTGCAGGCACGACTGGTCGAGAAGCAGCTCACCCCGGATGTGGCCAAGCGCCGGTGGTTCTCCTCACCGATGGTGGTCGTGACGAGACCCCCGATTGTCAAGCTCCTGGAACGCGTCGGGATCGCCGAGCCGGCTGCCGGGGGTGGCTGGCAGTTCTCTGTGGCGGCGTACCTGCGCGAGGTGGAAAGCGGCCGTCGATGGAAGGAAATCGTGGGCGACGACGGTGCGCCCCTGCGGGGCCAGGACGGCGATGCCGCGTATCCCAGCCCCATCCGCATGCTGGTGAGTACGACCGATCCGGACCTGTCGAACTCAGCGGCGATGTTCGTGGCGATCCTGAGTTTCCATATCAACGACCAGAACGTGGTCACCGAGGAGTCCGTAAAAGGTGTCCTCCCCAGGCTGAAGAAATGTTTCGTCGCGCAGGGCAACATGGCGCCGCGAACCGCTGACCTGATGGAGAGCTTCCTCGATGGCGGCCTGCCGATGGCGCTCGTCTATGAGAACGACTATCTCGCCGCCCGTCGGAAATCCGTATCCGCCAAATCCATCATCGCAATGTATCCGACCTCGAATGTGATGTCGGAGAACACCTTCACGATCCGTTCGGAGGCCGGAAAGCGGCTGAGTGACCTGCTGTTCAACGACCGGCGACTGCAGAAGCTCGCACAGGACTGGGGGTACCGCGCCGGTGCGACCGCTGCCAACCCGGCGGCGACGATCCCCATGCCCACGACCGCGGTCCTCGAGAAGCTGATCGATGGCGTCGGGCCGTAGCGCCGTGGCCAGGCGGCGCGCGATGTCGGTGCTGGGGGCGCTGACCCTGGCGGCGGTCAGCTTCGTCGGCGGCAGCGCCCCACTCAGGACGGCGGCCGACGATCCGGTGGACCGGTCGGGACCGCCGTACGTCCTCCGGATCCTGGCCAGCGACGAGCTCACCGACATGGAGCCGATCCTGCGGGCCGCCGCGACGGCTACCGGCGTCAGCATCGTGCTGACTCCCACCAGCACCCGGGACGGCACGTCGGCGGTGGCCAGTGGGCAGGCCGGCAGGCACCACGATGCCGTCTGGCTCGCCTCCAACAGCTATCTGCGGATGACCCCCGGTGCGCTGGCGCGAACCGACGCCAGTAACCGGATCATGTCCTCGCCGGTGGTGCTCGGCCTACGTCCGCGGGTCACCGACCGGCTCCGTTGGCGCGGCGCCGACGTGGGCTGGGCCCAGATCGCCGACGCCGCCGGCCACGGCGGGTTCACGTTCGGGATGGCCGATCCGGAAGCGTCCAACACGGGCGTGTCCGCACTCGTCGGCGTCGCCACCGCGGTGGCCGGTGACGGTGCCGCCCTGGACCCCGGCGGTGTGCGTCGCGCCGAGAAGCCGCTGCGCGGCCTTTTCGGCGCGCAGGCGCTCAAGGCGGGTTCATCGACAGCGCTCGTCGACGCGTTCGTCCACGGTCAGGACACCGCGGGCTCCGTCGACGGCCTGGTCGAGTACGAGTCTGTCCTGCTCGCTCTGAACGATTCAGGCCGCCTGCGCGAGCCGGTCGACGTGATAGTGCCCAACGACGGGGTCGCCACCGCCGACTATCCGTTGACCCTGCTCGCCGGCGCGAGCCCGGCCGCGGGCAACGCCTACGACCGGCTCGTTGCCTACTTGCGCAGCGTGCCGGTGCAACGCGAGATCATGCTGCGCACCAAGCGCCGTCCCGTCGTCGTCGGGGCGCTGCCGGCGGATGCGGCCGGGCGGCGGCCGTTCGAAGTGCCGTTTCCCAACCGTAGCGACGTCGTCGCCGACCTGGTCAGCACGTACTACGGTCGGCTGCGCCGGCCGGCCCGGACCGTGTACATCCTGGACCTCTCCGGCTCGATGCGGGGAGCACGACTGGCCGACCTGCGGGCTGCGATCACCCGGCTGGCCACCACCGGGCCGCCGGGCAGCAGTGGGGCGGCCCGCTTCCAGGAACGGGAGCAGGCGACGCTGCTGCCGTTCCGCGGCAGACCGGATCGACCGGCCACGTTCGTCCTGCCGGACTCCGAGCCGGCTGCGGTCCTGCGGGCCATCCGCGACTACGTGACCACGCTGCGGGCCGGGGGAGAGACAGGAATCTACGACGCGCTCGTCGAGGCGTACCGGATCACTGAACGGCAGGCGCGCACGGACCCATCCCGGATCACCACGTTCGTGCTGTTCACCGACGGTGAGAACACCACCGGACGGGATCTGGCGGCATTCACCGCGTTTCATCGTCGATTGGCGCCGGCGGTCGCGTCCGTGCCGGTGTTTCCGGTCCTTTTCGGCGACAGCGACGTCACGCAGATGCGGGCACTGGCCGCGCTGACCGGTGGGCAACCGTTCGATGCCCGCAGCGCGCCGCTGGATGAGGTGTTCGCCAGGATCCGGGCAGATCAATAGGGAGTTCGGCTGGCGGGCCAATGCATTGTTCTATTACCATGCAAACAATGTTGATCCGGGTGGACCCGACGGCGTCATCGCCGCTGGCCGAGCAGATAGCCGCGCAGGTGCGCGGATGCGTGGCGAGGGGCGATCTGACCCCAGGCGCGCGGCTGCCCGCGGCGCGTGAGCTGGCGGCCGCGCTCGACGTCAACATGCACACCGTCCTGCGGGCGTACGGCGAACTGCGCGATGAGGGCCTGATCGAACTGCGCCGGGGCCGCGGTGCCGTGGTTCGCGGCCAGGTGCACACCGACTACGCGCGGCTGACCGACCTGGCGCGGCAGTTCGTGACGCAGGCGCGCCGGCTCGGCCTCGACCGGGCACAGATGGAGGAACTGATCAGGGAGGCCAGCTGATGAGCGAGAACACGTCCGCACCGTGGCGCACCGTGGTCGCCGTAGCGAGCGCGTGGTTGCCTGCCGTCGTCGTGGCGGCGACCGCGGCGGCCTGGTGGGACCGGCTACCGACCCGGCTGGCGAACCACTGGAGCGGTCCCGGCGAGCCGGACGGCTTCTCCTCGACGTCTGCCGCCTGGTGGTGGTCGTTCGCCATCGCGGTCCTCGCCGGGCTCGTGGCCGTGGCCGCGGCCGTGGCTCAACGGCGTTCCCCGGCCGCTCGCGGCCTGTTCGCCCTCGCCGGCGCCGCCGGCGGCGTGGCCGCGGCCGGGTGGTTCGTCAGCGCCCGGGCGACGCTCGCGGCCGATACACCGGAGACCGCGCGACTGGGCTGGCACGCCGCGTGGTTCCTGCTCGGCATGGCGTGGATCGCCGTACCGTACCTGGTCAACGGGCACCGTGGGACCAACGCGGCGCCCGGGCCCGCCGCGAGTGTCGGCATGGCCCTCGCACCGCAGGAGCGAGCAGTGTGGACGGTGACGCTCCGCTCGCCGCTCATCATCGTCACCACCCTGGCCACCACGGCGGTGACGGTGGCGTTGGTGCCGGTGGCGGGCTGGTGGCTGCTGCTGGTCGCCGCTGTCCCGGTGCTGGCGATGCTGGCGTTCGGCTCGGTGCGGGTCTCCGCCGACCGACGCGGCCTTCGACTCGTCGCCAACCTGCTGCGGGTGCCGATCAAGACAATCCCGTTGGCCAGGATCGAGGCCGCAACCGCCGAGGACATCGATCCCATGGCGTGGGGCGGCTGGGGCTACCGGGTGCTGCCGGGGCGGTCCGCCCTCGTCCTGCGCGCCGGCCCGGGCCTGGTTCTGCGGCTCA
>DASVVF010000497.1:0-3753 GCA_036386695.1 Catenuloplanes sp.
GTCGGCCGCCGCGAGGCGGGCGTAGAGCGGCACCACCTCGGTGTCGCGGAGGCGGCGACGGTCGAGCGCATCGGCGGTGTCGCGGATCTCCCGCTCGCCGCTGAGGAACACCAGGATGTCGCCGGGCCCCTCGGCGCACAGTTCGTCGACCGCCTCGCCGATCGCCTCGATGACGTCGCGCGGCTCGGCGTCGGAGTCCCCGTCCTCGGCGTCGATGGTGTCGTCGACCAGCGGCCGGTAGCGCACCTCGACCGGGTACGTGCGCCCGGAGACCTCGATGACCGGGGTGTGCTCGCCGAAGTGCCGGGCGAAACGCTGCGGGTCGATGGTGGCCGAGGTGATGATGACCTTGAGGTCGGGTCGGCGGGGCAGCAGTTGGCTGAGGTAGCCGAGGATGAAGTCGATGTTCAGGCTGCGCTCGTGCGCCTCGTCGATGATCAGGGTGTCGTACCGGCTCAGCGTGCGGTCCTGCTGGATCTCGGCGAGCAGGATGCCGTCGGTCATCACCTTGATCAGGGTCTGCTCGGACACCTGGTCGGTGAAGCGCACCTTGTAACCGACGACCGACCCCAACGGGGTGCCGATCTCCTCGGCGACCCGCTCGGCGACCGTCCGGGCGGCGATCCGCCGGGGCTGGGTGTGCCCGATCGCGCCGCGGACCCCCCGGCCCAGCTCCAGACAGATCTTCGGCAGCTGGGTGGTCTTGCCGGAGCCGGTCTCCCCCGCGACCACCACCACCTGGTGGTCCCGGATGGCCGCGAGGATGTCGTCGCGGCGTTGACTGACCGGCAGCTCCGGCGGATAGGTCACCGCCGGCACGCCCGCGCGCCGGTCGGCCAACCGCTGCTCGGCGGCGGTCACCTCGACGGTGATCTGATCGACGGCGGCCTGCCGGGCGGCGGCGTCGCGCACCCGGCGCAGGCCGTCCACCCGTCGGCGCAGCCGACGCTGGTCGTGCGGCATCAGCTCGGCCAGCCGCGCGTCGAGGTCGGCGGGGGCGCTGGTTATCGGGGGTGTCGGCATAGCGTCGCCAGGATAGGCATGGTCGGCCGATTTCGCCGCGTGATAAACGTCCTCCGTCCCCTTCGGTGGGCCGTCACCCGGGCGCGGCGCGCTGGCGCCGTGGGTTACGCAGGTAGACCGCGACCGCGATCGCGGTGCCGCTGACCACCACGGCCACCGTGTTCGGCACGATCAGGGCCCAGTCGGAGCGTACGACGCCGTATCCGATCCACAGCAGGAAGCCGGGTACCAGCACGGCGAAGTACGGGATGGAGACGTCCCTGGACGAGCGGCGCTGCCACATCCGCCGGATCTGCAGCACCGGCGCGACCGCCATCAGGATCCCCCAGGCGGCCGCACCGATGCCCAACACGGTGACCATGGGTCAGCTGTCGCCCGAACGGGGTTCGGCGAGGCGCCGGTGCGCGGCCGCCTTGACCTTCTCGGGCAGCACCTTGTTGGCGACCGCCTGCGCCTTGAGCGACATCGAGGCGGCCACCACGCTGTCGTCGCCGGACATCATGGCCTTGAAGCCCTGGGCGGCGACCGCGGCCGCGTCGTCCTTGCTCGTGCTGGCCCCGACCCGGGTGTCGTCCATCCCCGCCCGGTGGAAGAAGTGCGTCTCGGTCGGGCCGGGCAGCAGGGCGGTGACGGTGACCCCGGTGTCCTTCAGCTCGTTGCGGATCGCCTCGGAGAACGACAGCAGGAACGCCTTGGAGGCGGCGTAGACGGCCTCGAAGGGCCCCGGCATGGTGGCGGCGATCGACGAGGTGAACAGCACCCGGCCGGCTCCCCGGGACACCATGTCGGGCAGCAGCCGCTTGGCCAGGTGCACCGCCGAGGTGACATTCAGGTTGATCAGGTTCAGCTCGGCCCGCAGGTCGGTCTCGCGGGCGAAGTCGCCGCCGACGCCCACCCCGGCGTTGATGGCGACCGCGTCGACCGGTCGGCCGAGCGCCGTGACGGCGGCGTACAGCTGCTCGACCCCGTCGTAGCCGGCCAGGTCCACCCGCACCGGGTGCACGGTCGCGCCGAGCGCCTCAAGATCGGCGGCGGCCGTCGTGATCCCGGCGTCCTCGGCGGCGATGACGACGTCGAAGCCGTTCCCGGCGAACTGTTTGGCCAGTTCATGGCCGATGCCGCTGGAGGCACCGGTGACCACCGCAAGGGACCGTTGCGTTGTGGAGGGCATCAGATCGTCTCCTTCCCACCGGTTGTGGTTCGGGGTCTGTAGTGCCCGGCCGGCGGTGAAGTACACCCGCCACACCGGCGCCGCACGCCCGCGCGTCGCCCCCCGCCGCTGGGCGGACGGGTATCGTCGCGGATGCCCCTGCCGTCGGCGAAGATCGGCGGGGGGCGCTCGGGCCGGCGTCGCGACCGGCGGCTATGGCACCCTCGCCGGTGCCGCCTGGGGGGTCCCTGTGCAGGTCAATGTCCGCCTCAGCCTGCCGCGTGATGTCGCGACCGTGTCGGTGACCCGGCAGATCCTGCGCTGTGCCATGACGGCGCTGGGGGTCCGGCGGGAGGTGCGCGAGGACCTTGAGGTGGCGTTGAGCGAGGCGTGCGGGAACGTCGTGCGCCACGCCGTGGAGTCCGACCAGTACGAGGTCAGCGTGGGCATCGAGGGGGACCTCTGCGTCATCGACGTGGTGGACGCCGGGCGCGGCCAGGACGAGGCGAGCCTGCGGGCGGCGTTGCCCAACCCCAACGCCGAGCAGGGCCGGGGGTTGCATCTCATCCACATGCTGACGGAGAACGTGCGGATGGACGCGCACCCGCGCCGCGGCATGGTCATGCACTTCGAGAAGAAGCTCAGTTGGGAGAAGGACGCTCCCGGCATTCGCCTCAACTAGGGCATCGTTTGTCGCTTGAGTCCGTTTTGTACCCCAGATGGGTATAGTTCGCGGCACAACAGCGGCCGCACCAGGGCCCGGAGCGAGCCGAGGGGCCAGGGCATGATCGTCTTTGCGGAAGACCATGACGACATCCGATACGCCGTGACGCGGGCCCTGCAGCGGGCCGGGCACGAGGTCATCGCCGCCCCGGACGGCGCCAGCGCCTGGGAGGCCGTCCGCCGACACCGCCCGGACATCGTCATCACCGACGTCGACATGCCCGGGATGACCGGTCTGCAGCTGTGCCGGGCGATCCGTGACGACGACACGCTGCGCCACATTCCGGTGGTCCTGGCCAGCGGATCCCTGCTGCCGGGCGACCGCCGCGCGGTCGAGGCCGGCGCCTCCGAGACGCTGCTCAAGCCGTTCGTGCCGGCCCAACTGCTCGACTGCCTGGCCCGGCTGCTGCCCCCGCCAGGCCGGCCGGGCGTCGGCGCGTCGACGGTCAGCCCGGCCGGCACCGGATCGGTCCCCGCCGCTGCGGGGTCGGTCGCGGCGGGGTCATCCGCCGCCACGTCATCCGCCGCCACGTCACCCGCCGCCACGTCACCCGCCGCCGGAACGGCCACGGTCGGCTCGGCCACGGTCGGCTCGGCCACGGCCGGCTCGGCCGGGTTCGGGGCCTGAGGCGGTGCCGCCACGGCACCGGCCGGCCCCACCCGGGGCGGCCGACCGCGCCGGTCAGGCCCAGGTGTCGTACCGGTAGAGCTGGTAGCTGCCCATGATCTCGGTGACCTTGGTGTAGTACGCCGGATCGGTCCCCGCCGCTGCGGGGTCGGTCGCGGCGGGGTCATCCGCCGCCACGTCATCCGCCGCCACGTCACCCGCCGCCACGTCACCCGCCGCCGGAACGGCC
>DASVVF010000498.1:0-6443 GCA_036386695.1 Catenuloplanes sp.
CACCACCGCTGGGGGACGCGATGAGCACCCCCTCGGCGGCGCTGTGCGGACTCGTGGCCGGGCTCGGATTGTGGCTGCTCATCGACGGCACCCGCCGCCGCGAACGCCCACCAGCCCGCGCCGGGCGTGGCCTCCTGCGCCGCGTCGGCGGTGCGATGACCCCCGTGCGCCTCGCCGCCGTCATCACCGCCGCCGCGCTGACCGGGGTGGTCACCCGCTGGCCGGTCGCCATGATCCTGGCCGGTCTCGCCGCCTGGGCGCTGCCCGCCGTGCTGACCGGCGACCGCGCCCACCGCCGCACCCAGCACCAACTGGAGGCCATCGCGACGTGGACGGAGAACCTGCGCGACACCCTCGCCGCCGCGGCCGGCCTGGAAGAGGCCATCATCGCCACCGCGGCCAGCGCCCCACCGCCCATCCGCCCCCAGGTCCTCGGCCTCGCCCACGCCATCGAACACGGGGTGCGGCTGCCCGCCGCGCTGCGCGCGTTCGCCACCGACCTCAACCACCCCACCGGTGACCTGGTCGTCGCGTCCCTGCTGCTGGCCGCCACCCGACAGGCCCGCGACGTCGCCGAGCAACTCGGCGCCCTGGCCACCGCCGCCCGGGAACAGGCCGCCGCCCGGATGCGGATCCAGACCGAATGGGCCACCACCGCCACCTCGGTGCGGGTCATCATCGCCATCACCCTGACCATGGCCGTCGGGCAGGTGCTGTTCAACCGGGCGTTCCTCGCCCCCTACAGCACCCCGGCCGGGCAGGTCGTCCTAGCCATCGTCGGACTGTTGTTCACCGCCGGGTTCGCGTGGCTGTCACGGATGAGCCGCATCGGCGACGACGAACGGGTCCTGGCCGCCGAACCGGACCATGCCGACACCACCGACAGCACCTCCACGGGCGCACCGGTGGGGGTGAGTTCCTGATGCGCGACACGCTGCTGCTCGGCGCGCTCACCGGTCTCGGCCTGGCCATCATGGTGTACGGGCTGCGCCCACCGCGCCCGGCCCTGGCCCAGGCATTGGACGCGGTGCGCCGGCCACCACCACCGCCCCCGTCGACCCGCCACCGCGGCTACCAGTTCCTCGGCGCCCCGCTGATGCGCCTCGGGCTGCCCAGCGCCCGGACCCGGCAAGACCTGGCCCTGCTCGACCGCGACGTTCCCACGTTCCTCGCCGAACAGGCCGCCGCGACCCTGCTCGGCGTCCTGACCGTGCCGATCCTCGCGTTGATGTGGGGCATCGGCGGCAGCGCCCCGCTGTGGCTGGCCCTGCTCGGCGGCGCCGCCGGCTACCGGTGGGCCCAGACCCGGGTACGGGTGCTGGCCACCCGGCGGCGCGCGCAGCTACGCCACACCCTGTCGGTCATGCTCGACCTGGTCACCATCAGCCTCGCCGGCGGCGCCGGCGTCGAACAGGCCCTCGACGACGCCGCCAGCGTCTGCTCCGGTTGGGCCGCCGAACGCCTGCGCGGCGCTTTGCGCACCGCCCGGCTGACCCGCCAACGCCCCTGGCACACCTTCGCCGAACTCGGCCGCGACGCCGCGGTCCCCGAACTGGTGGAACTCGCCACCGCCATGGGCCTGGCCGGCACCGAAGGCGCCCGCATCCGCGCCTCCCTCGCCGCCCGCGCCGCCGGCATGCGCGCCCGCACCACCGCGAACATGGAAACCGCCGCCCGCTCCGCCGGCGTACGGATGTCGCTACCCGTCATGCTCCTCGCCCTCGGATACGGCCTGTTCCTGCTCTACCCCGCCCTCGCCGCCATCCGCGCCGGGCTCTGAATCTGACGTCCGATCCCGCCAAAGGAGGACCCCGTGACACCGACCCGAATCGCCGCACGCATCACCCGAACCCCGACCAGCGCCTCGCGACGGCGACGAGGTCGCCGCCTTACCGATCCGGTCCTGCACCACGTCCACCGCCGCGTTCCTCGTCCTCCGCACGATGCCGGTCACCTTCGCGGCGGTCATCATCACGATCCGCCGGCGGTGACCCGAAACGTCCGCGAAGCCCACAGTGACACCACACGAAGGGAAAGTGATCATTGATGAAGCCTGGAATCCGTACCCGCGTCGCCCGTTCCTACGCGATGCTGCGCGCCCACCCCGATCGGGGCGTCGAGACCGTCGACATGATCCTCTGGATGGCCGTGACCATCGTGGTCGTCGCCGCGATCGGGCTGCTGTTCAAGAACGCGATCACCAACTTCTTCAACAGCATCGTCTTCTCGATCGGCATGTGACCCAGGTCCGCCATGGCAGCCGCCCGCACCCGCCCATCACGCAACCGTCGCCGCAGCCCCCGGCGGTGCCGGCTGCGTGAGGACCGGGGATCCGTCACCGTCGAAATGGCCGGGTACACGTTCCTGGCTCTGCTCGTGCTGACGCTCCTCGTGCAGGTCGCGGTGTGGGCCATGGCGGACCTGTCCGCCCGCAGCGCCGCCAACCACGCCCTCCAAACCGCGCGGGTCCTCGGCAGTACCGCCACCGCCGGTCAGGTCGACGGCGAGGCCCTCCTCGCCGAGATCAACCCGAAGGGCATCACCAACATCAGCGTCACGGTGACCCGCGACGCCGACCTCACCACCGTCACCATCACCGGCAAGGCCTTGCCCGTCATCCCCGGGGTCCGCCTGCCCGTCAACGTCGCGGTCCAGGCGCCCACCGAAAACCCGAACCCCGCACCCGCCCCATGACCGGCCAGCACCGAGGAGGCACAGCCGTGCGCCCACCCCCGCACCGCCGGTTCGTGGTGATCGGCCGCCGCTGCCGCGGTGACCGCGGCTCCGTCTCCGTCGAGATGACCGCGCTGGTCTTCCCGGTCACGATCATCCTCGCCATGCTGCTCGTCGGGGTGTGGCGGGTGACTGCCTCCGACCTCGACGTGCAGGCCGCCGCCGCGTCCGCCGCCCGCGCAGCGTCCCTGCAACGCAACCCGTCCGCCGCCGTCAACGCCGCGCGGCAGGCCGCCGAAGCCGACCTCGCCCACCGCGACCGCACCTGCGCCGCCCTGACCGTCAGCACCGACCTGGGCGCCTTCAACCGCGGCGGCTGGGTCGCCGTCACCGTGACCTGCAAGATCGGCACCAGGGACCTGGTCGGGCTCGATGCCCCCGGCGGCGCGACGAGCACCGCCACGGCCCGCGCGCCGATCGAGACGTACCGGGAGCTCCAGCCGTGACCGGCCACACCACGCGGTGGTGGCTGTCGCGGTGGCGCCGGCTGCGGGAGCATGCCCGCGACGACCGCGGGTCCGCGACCGGCTGGGCCATTGGCATGATGCTGGTGACGATGCTCCTGATCTTCCTCGTGGTCGACGGTGGGCGGGCGATGACGGCGAAGGTAGCCGCGGTCGACGCCGCCCAGCAGGCAGCCCGGGCCGGCGCCGACCAACTCGACCTGCTCGCGCTGCGCACCACCGGGGCCGTGCGACTCGACCCCGCCGCCGCGCAGGCCGCCGCCGAGGCGTTCCTGGCCAACATCGGGGCGAGCGGCACCGCGTCGGCGACCGCCGAGTCGGTCACCGTCACCGTCACCCGCACCGATCCGACGCTGCTGCTCAACCAGGTCGGCGTTCCCCGGATCACGTTGTCCGCCACCGCCATCGCCCAACCCGTCACCACCTGAGCCCCGAGCCGCAGAAAGGGGGTGGCTGGCATGTCCACCGTCACCGCGCTGGGCCGCGCGATCACCCGGCTGGGCAGCGCGAGTTCCCTGCTCGCCCTGACCGTCGGCGTCCCCTACGCCCTGACCGTCTACATCGGATGGCCGCTGCCCCGCACCGTGCCCACCACGTGGGCCGACGTGCAGCAGGTGCTGACCACCGACGTCACCGACACACTGGTGGTCAACCTCCTCGCGGTGGCGCTGTGGCTGCTCTGGGTCGTGTTCACCGCCAGCGTCCTCGCTGAGATCCTCGCCGGCCTGCGCGGGGTCGACGTGCCACGGCTGCGCGGCCTCGCACCCGTACAGGGCCTCGCGGCGTGGCTGCTGTCCGGCCTGACCGCCGGAGTCGTCGCCACCGCCACGCTCGGCCCGGTCGCCGCCGCACCGACTGCGCTCACCGCCCCCACCGCGGCGGTCGTGCTCACCACAGCCGACAGCCAGCACCACACCCTGACCACCGACGATCCGCGGGCGACGGCCGCCAGCAACGCCACGCAGGCCGTCGGACGGTCGGCGTCGACCGCGCCCGCGGCCTCCGGCGCCGCTGCCGGATCGGGAGTACCGCGGTTCGCGTTGGCGGCCTCCACCGGCCCGCTCACCATCACCGCCGGTGGGCAGGAGTACACCGTCACCGTCAAACGCGGCGACACCCTGTGGCACCTCGCCGACGCCTGGCTCGGCGACCCGGCCCGCTGGCCGGAGATCTACCACCTCAACGCCGACCGCTACGACGACAACGGCCGCATGCGTGGCGGCGAACACATCGAAGCCCGCTGGACACTCGTCCTGCCCGACGACGCCACCCCACCCGCGGGCGCCACCCCACCCGCCCCACCACCGACGGTCGAGCCCCCGGCGCCCGCACCGACGACCCCGCCGTCGCCAACCCCGCCGGCCAGCAACGCCCCCACACCACCGGCGGCCAGCACGACACCGTCACCGGGGCAGTCCCGCCCGCCCGACGACGGCGTCGTCGTCCCGCCACGGCAGGCGCCCACGGGCAGCCCGACCGGCACCCCGTCGGCGAGCACTGCACCGTCCGGAGGGGTGCAACCAGCACCCGATCGCCGCGCCAACCCGCTCGGGGTGCAGCTCCCCTCCGGCGGGTGGGTCGACCTGGGTCTGGCCGCGGCGATCGTCGCCGCGGTCGCCCTGGTGTGGCTGCACCGCCGCCGCCGCTACATCTCGCGCCCGCCCAGCCCGGACCCACGGATGGACGACCCCGACCTGACGCCGATGCCCGTCGTCGTGCGCCGGATCAGCGCCGGCCTTCGCCGACCCAACCCCGCCGACACCACACCGCCCAACCACACCCTCGACAGTCACACCCGCACGGATGCTGACGACGGCCCCGACGACGATGTCGACGACGAGATGGACATCGACGGTGCCAACGCCGAACCGCGACCCGTCACGGTGGCGCCGCCGTTCGTGCCGGCGTTGCGCAACCCGAGCATCGAGGCGTGGCCACCAGCCGGACTCGGCCTCACCGGGGCCGGCGCGGAAGCCGCCGCCCGCGGCTTCCTCACCGCGGCGCTGGCCGCCGGCGGCCTCGACGACCCCGACGCCCGCAACTGGGTCATCACCCCGGCCACCACCATCGCGACCCTGCTCGGCGCCGCCGCCGTCACCGTCGCAGACACCCCCCGACTCACCGTCACCGGCACCCTCACCGACGCCCTGGAACTGCTCGAGGAGCAAACCCTGCACCGCACCCGGCTGCTGTACAGCCACGAGGTCGACACCGTCGACGCGCTGCGCGTCGCCGACCCCGACGCCGAGCCACTCCCACCGATCCTGCTCATCGCCGACGCGAGCGCCCTCCACGAACGCGCCCGCATCGCCGCGCTGCTCACCCAGGGCCAACGCCTCGACATCCACGGCGTGCTGCTCGGCGCCTGGCCCGACGGCAACACCGTCGTCGTCGACGCCGACGGCACCACCACCCCCGCCGCGGGCGACACCGTGCGCCACGGCCACCACCCCGCCGACGTCGGACGCCTCACCGTGCTCAACCCCGCCGACACCGCGGACCTGCTGGGCACGCTCGCCGAATCCCACACCGGGCGACCGCAACCGCCCGCCCCGGCCGAACCCGCACCCCGCGACACCACCCCCAGCGCCGTCGAGACCGCGACGGCGGGCGGCGCCGCACCCGGCGCGGAGCCTGGTGCCGACCCGGCGCCCGCGGACGACACCGCCGACCCGACCACCGCGGCGCCCGCCGTCGACGCGCCGACCACGGTGCGGGCCACCCTGAGTGCGGCGCCGGCCCAGTCCGACAACGATGACGATGACGGGGCCGAAGACGAGGCCGATGCCGACCCCGAGCAGGGTGACGAGCCGGGCGCCGACCTTGCCGAGCCAGGTTCAGGCATCGCCGAGCCAGGTTCAGGCATCGCGGAGGTGAACCTGCTGGGCCCGCCCACCATCGTGGGCGCCGCCCATGGCCTGCCGGAGCGCAAGAAGAGCCTGGAACTGCTGGTGTACCTCGCCGCGCACAACGGCTCCGCCGCGCAGCAGAGCATCATCAACGACGTCCTCGCCGACGCCCCCCGCCGCCGCGCCTCGACGCGCCTGCACACCTACGTCTACGACCTGCACAAGGCCCTGAAGTCCGCGGCCGGCCAGGGCACCTACATCGAGCACCCGAAGCTCCTGTACGTCCTCAACGCCGAAGCGCTCGACGTGGATCTGTGGCACCTACGCGACGCCCTCGCCGCCGCCGGTACCGCCGCCGACCCGGGCGCCCGCGTCGCGGCGCTGCGCCGCGTCGTCG
>DASVVF010000499.1:0-3296 GCA_036386695.1 Catenuloplanes sp.
CCACCGTCTCCGCCACCACCGGACTGGTCAGCCAGTGGCGCCTCGACGAGAACAGCGTCTCGGCGGACACCTTCACCAACGCCACCAACGGCACCGTGCTGTCCAGCCACACCGGCGAGACCGACGCCACCTGGACGCGCTGGGCCGGCGACACAATCACCGCGTTCACGACCACCACCAGCCCCGGCACGCTGCGCAAGAGCAATGTCGCCGGCGGCGTCACCTACTACGCCTCCGCCGTACCGCCCAGCGCCGACTACCAGGTCGAGGCGGATGTGGTGGTCAAGTCGACCGCCGTGGCCAGCATCGGCGTCGTCGGCCGGCTGAGCACCTCCGCGACCGGCGGCGGCACCTACTACCTCGCCCGCTACGACAAGGTCACCGCGGCGTGGCAGTTGTTGAAGGTCGTCAACGGCACGGCCACGGTCCTGGGGACCGCCTACGCGCAGACGCTGGCGGTCGGGACGTACCGGCTCAAGCTGACCCTCAAGGGCACGTCGCTGGCGTTGGCGGTCGACGGGGTCGACCGGGTCACGGCAACCGACGCGGCCATCGCCGCGGCCGGTCAGGCGGGGGTACGCCTGGGTGCCGGCAGCGAGAGCACGTCCTACAGCGACACCACCTCCTATCACCTGGACAACTTCCGGGTCACCCCGCCGGTGACCGACAGCAAGGGCACCAACCACGGCACCTACGTCGCCGAGCCCGCCCTCGGCAGCCCGGGCGCGCTGGCCGGGGACGCAAACACCGCGGTCACCTTCAACGGCACGGACGAGTACGCGACCGTCGCCCGCCAGGTCCAGGACGACTACTCCGTGGAGTTCTGGTTCAAGTCCACCCAGGGCCTGGGCACGGGCACCAGGTGGAGTGACGGCGCGGGTCTGGTCGACTCGGAGACGGCCGGCACCTGGGACGAGTTCGGCGTCTCCCTGCGCGCCGACGGCAGGATCATGGCCGGCACCGGCCGGTACGGCAACGGGATCTACAGCATCTCCTCGGCAGCCGGCGGATACAACGACGGTGCGTGGCACCACGTGGTCTTCACCCGGAACCGGACCACCACCGCCATGGTGATCTACGCCGACGGTGTCGCGGTGGCGACCGGCAACGGCGCCACCACCTCTAGCACGACCACCCAGACGATCAACTTTGGTCGGCTGGCCAGCGGGACCAACTACTTCGCAGGCTCACTGGATGAAATCGCCGTGTACAACACCGCCCTGTCCGCGCAGACCGTGGCCGACCACTTCAACCAGGGCAGCGCCGACGTGGCGGGGCCGACCGGCGGGTCGGTCGACGCCACCGGACTGGTCGGTACGGGCGCCCGCTACTCGACCAGCACCAACCTGAGCATCGCCCTGGCCAAGGGCACCGACGGAGGCTCCGGCCTGGCCGCCACCGGCGCGCAACTGCGCCGCTCCACCGCCACCCTCACCTCCGCCGGCACCGCCGACGGCACCTGCGGCACCTACAACACCTCCGTGCAGGTCGGCGCGAACGACCCCACCGGCCCGGTCGCCGACACCGTCCCCGCCGGACAGGCCTGCTACCGCTACGAGTACATCGTCGCCGACACCCTCGGTAACACCACCACCTATTTCAGCGGCGACATCAAGGTCGACACCACCACGCCGACCGCACCGGCGTTCACCTTCACCGCCATGACCAACACCTACTGGCCCGGCACCGGCACCACCGTCTACTACCGACGCGCCGCCACTTCCGGCAGCTTCACCGCCAACGCCACCGCCACCGACGCCAACTCCGGCATCGCCGGCTACGCCATGCCCACCCTCGGCACCGGCTGGACCACCCCGTCAGGCACCACCGGCATCCAGACGTATGCCTGGAGCTCGGCGAACCCGACCGCGCCGGTCGGCGGACAGAGCGTCACCACCACCAACAACGCCAGCCTGACCTCGACCGCCGGCTTCACCCTGACCACCGACGCCACCGCACCGTCCGGCGGGTCCATCAGCTACGCGGGTGGCTTCACCTCCACCGGTTCGGTGGCGGTCACGTTCACCGCCGGGGGCAGCGACACCGGTTCCGGGGTCAACCCGACCGGTGGTCTGCTGCAACGCCAGTCCGCCATCCTGACCAGTGGCACCTGCGGCACCTTCGGTTCCTTCGCCACGATCACCGGCGGCACGAACCCCATCTCACCGTTGTCCGACACGTCGGTTGTGGCCGGCAACTGCTACCAGTACCGCTACGTCACCACCGACCGGGTCGGCAACGAGGACCTCACCACGGTGGGCGCCAACACGGTGAAGGCCACGAGCTACAACGCCGCGGTCGCCTCCACCACCGGGCTGGTCAGCCAGTGGCGCCTCGGCGAGGCCACCGTCGCCTCGGACACCTTCACCGACGCCACCGGCGCGCTGCTCTCCGCCCACGGCGGGGAGATCGGCACGACCACCTGGACCACGGTCAACAGCACCAGGACCGCCCAGGTGTCAGCCACCGACACGCTGCGCATCACAAGCGCGGGCGGCAACGCCGTCTACTACGCCTCAGCGGTTCCGGCATCTGCCGACTACATGGTCGAGGCTGACGTCGTCCTCAAGGGCGGGCTTACCAGCGATGACCACATTGCCGGGGTCGTGGGCCGGCTCGATACGGCCGGGACATCCACCGGAACCTTCTACCACGCCCGCTACAACAGGCTCGCGGCCCAGTGGGAACTGCGAAAGACCGTCAACAGCGCCGCTGTCGGCAACCTGACCTCGGCCACCTGCAGCGACTTCCCGCAGGCCCTGACCGCGGGGCAGTCCTACCGGCTCGGGTTGGACATGAAGGGTTCGACAATCCGCATGATCGTCGATGGGACCGTGCTGTGTACGGCCACCGACAGCAGCATCACCGCGAAAGGCCGGGCCGGCGTGCGCCTCTATTCCGCAACCACGCCCGGTGACGCTACCGGCATGCACCTGGACAACTTCGACGTCAACCATCCGGTAGTGGACAGCTATGCCGCCAACCACGGCGACTACTCGTACGGGCCCACCCTGGGGGTCACCGGAGCGCTCGCCGGTGACGCCAACACCGCCGCCACCTTCAACGGCTCCAACGAGTACGCCACCGTCACGCGCCAGATTCAGGACGACTTCTCCATCGAGTTCTGGTTCAAGTCCACCCAGGGCCTGAGCACCAGCACGAACTGGTGGGACGGCGTCGGGCTGGTCGACGCCGAGTCCGCCGGTAACACCAACGACTTCGGTGTCTCGCTGCGCTCCGACGGCAAGGTCATGGCCGGGGTCGGCAAGGCCGGCGGCGACATCACGATCGACTCG
>DASVVF010000500.1:0-6281 GCA_036386695.1 Catenuloplanes sp.
GGGTCAGCGCTCGTCGATCGCGACGAACTCCCGCTCGGCCGAGCCCGTGTACAGCTGACGCGGCCGGCCGATCTTCGTGGTCGGGTCGGTCATCATCTCGCGCCACTGGGCGATCCAGCCCGGGAGCCGGCCCAGCGCGAACAGGACCGTGAACATCTTGGTCGGGAAGCCCATCGCCTTGTAGATCAGGCCGGTGTAGAAGTCGACGTTCGGGTAGAGCTTGCGGGAGACGAAGAAGTCGTCGGCCAGGGCGATCTCCTCCAGGCGCATCGCCAGCTCCAGCAGCGGATCGGGCCGCTCCATCCGGCACAGCACGTCCTGGGCGGCCTGCTTGACGATGGCCGCGCGCGGGTCGTAGTTCTTGTAGACCCGGTGGCCGAAGCCCATCAGCTTGACGCCCTGGTCCTTGTTCTTCACCCGGCGGACGAAGGCCTCCACGTCACCAGCGGTGTTGTGGATCTGCTGGAGCATGTCCAGGACGGCCTCGTTCGCGCCGCCGTGCAGGGGACCGAACAGGGCGTTGACGCCGGCCGACACCGATGAGAAAAGATTGGCGTGGGCGGAGCCGACCAGGCGTACCGTCGAGGTGGAGCAGTTCTGCTCGTGGTCGGCGTGCAACACGAACAGCATGTCGAGCACCTTCGCGAACACCGGGTCGACCTCGTACGCCTCGGTCGGCACGCCGAAGGTCATCCGCAGGAAGTTCTCCACGTAACCCTGCGAGTTGTCCGGGTAGAGCAGCGGTTGACCGATCGACTTCTTGTACGCGTACGAGGCGATGGTGGGGACCTTGGCCAGGAGTCGCACGGTGGAGATCTCCACCTGGTCGCGGTCGAACGGGTCCAGCGCGTCCTGGTAGAAGGTCGACAGGGCGGTGACCGCCGACGACAGCACGGCCATCGGGTGCGCGTCGCGCGGGAAGCCGCTGAAGAACTGACGCATCTCCTCGCGCAGCAGCGTGTGTTTGCGGATCCGGTCGGTGAACGCGCTCAGCTCGCTGGCGGTGGGCAACGCACCGTAGATCAACAGATAGGAGACCTCAAGGAAGGAGGCCTGCTCGGCCAACTGCTCGATGGGATACCCCCGGTAGCGCAGGATCCCGGCGTCGCCGTCGATGTAGGTGATGGCCGAGGCGCACGCGGCGGTGTTGACGAAACCCTGGTCGAGGGTGACGAACCCGGTCTCCTTCAACAGGCTGCCGACCTCGATCGCAGCGGGTCCCTCGACCGCCGGGCGCACCGGCATCGACAGCTGGCCACCGGGGTGGTCGAGCTTGACATCCGTCATCTAGGTCCCTCACTTCACCGGCAGATGTCCTAGCGATCCTCATGTTCACCGTAAACCCTGGAGACTGTGGGGGCATCATGCGCGGACCCCATGAGAAGTGGATCACCGACCGGTCGGTCCGCTCGACGAGAAGTGACAGCCCCACATCGATACGATGAAGATCGGCAGGCAGCGGCCCGGCGGAACGCCCGGTCCGGGCGGCCGGCGTTGGTGGGCGTGGAGGTGAGCTCGATGGGCACGATGCACACGGCGCCGGTGGTGGTGGGCGTCAACGGCACGGCCGCGAGCCGGGCGGCGGTCCGACTGGCCGCCCGGGAGGCCGCGATGCGCCAACGGCCGCTGCGGGCGGTGCACGCCTTCGTCTGGCCCTTCTACGACTCGGCGGCACCGGAACGCCCGTACGGGCTGCTGCGCCAGCAGGCCGCCGACCCGCTCGCCGGCGCGGTGGCCGCGGCGCGGACCACCGAACCGGGGTTGCCGGTCAGCGGTCACCTGGTCGACCAGCCGGCCACCGCGGCCCTGCTGCGCGCCAGTCGCACCGCCGCGCTGCTGGTGCTGGGCGCCGAGGACCTGGCCGACCGGATCGGCCTGCCGGTCGAGTCGGTCCTCGTCCAGCTGGTCGCCCGGGCCCGGTGCCCGGTGCTGGTGGCCGGCCCGACGCAGCCCCAGGGCGGTCCGGTGGTGGTCGGCGTCGACGGCTCGCCGGCCGCGCAGCTGGCGGTGGACTTCGCCTTCGACGAGGCGACCCGCCGCAAGGTGCCGCTGGTGGCGGTGCACGCCTGGGAGTCCGGAGACCAGGACGCGGCGCGCCGGCTGTTGGACGACGCGGTCGACGCCTGGCGGGACAAGTACGCCGCCGTCGAGGTCGAGCGGCAGGCCGTTCGGGGCGACGTGGCCGACGTCCTGCTGGAGCGGGCGCTCGACGCCCAGTTGCTGGTGGTGGGGCCACGGGGGGCCGGTGCGGGCTTCCGCACCCTGCTGGGCAGCGCCGGGCAGGCCCTGCTGCGGCGCAGCCGGTGTCCGACCGTGTTCGTCCGCGCTCCGGCCCAGGCCACCACCACCCGCCGCTGAACCACCCGACGCGCGTCGGGCCACCGCTGGCTGGCCGCGCCCGGTCGCGACGCCAGCGCGGGCCCGCCGGCTGGATCCGCCCCGCCGGGGAGACCGGTCGACCGGCTACGACATCGGTCGTCCGTACCGGTCATGCCATCCGATCGAGTGCCGATATCGCGGCTACCCGGCTTGGTACGGTGTCCTCAATCTTCGGTGAGCCGTGGTGAGGTCCTGTCGGGGGGGATGGCGGTGCACAGCTCAGCCCCGTCAGCGGCCGGCAACCTGCTGTGGCGCGGCTTCGCCCTGGCGGGTCTGCTCGCCGCCGGTCTCTACCTGGCGGGTTTCTCCCCGCTCCTGACGTTCGTGGTCATCGGCGTCGCCAGTGTGGCCGGGCAGTACCTGGGCCCCCGGTGGCACCGGGCCGAGCCGCGCTCGGCCTGGCTGCTGATGGCCACGGCGAGCACCCTCTTCCTGATCGGCGCCGCGATCCGGCCGGTGCTGGCCGGGGCCGGCGGCGCGGTGGTGCTGATCATCGACCTGTTCACCGTGCCGGGCTACCTGCTGATGCTGGCCGGGTTCTTCCGGCTGCTGCGCTCGCGCGGCGGCATCGAGCGCCATGCCGTACTCGACGGCCTGATCGTGTGTCTGGGCGCCGCCCTGGCCTCGACCCTGCTGCTGGCCGTGCCGGCCGCGTCCATTGAGAACCGGCCGATGGCGCTGATGTCCCTGCTCGCCGGGATCTACCCACTGTTCGACATCTGCCTGCTCCTGCTCGCGATCAACCTGACCTTCACCACGGCGGTGTGGCTGCCCAGCCTGGTGACCCTGATGGGCACGACCCTGCTGCTGGTCAGCGGCGACCTGGCGTACGCGATCGTGGGCGTGTCCGGCCAGCTCTACACCTCACCGCTGCTGGACCTGCCGTTCCTGCTGGCCTACACGCTGATGGGCGTCACCGCGTTGCACCCGTCGGTGGCCCAGCTGGGCCGCGCGACCAGCCCGGCGGTGCAGGCCTGGTCGTGGCGGCGGATGCTGCTCATCGCCCCGGCCATGGCGGTGCCGTTCGCCCTCGTCGCCGGGCTGCCGCGACCGTCCACACCGGAGCGGGCGGGCATCGCCATCGGCGGGTCGTTGATGGTGGCGCTGTTGCTGGCCCGGGCCGTGTCGGCCGTCCAGGCACAGGTCGCCGCCCAGCTGCAGTCGCGCCACCAGGCGATGCACGACCCCCTGACCGGGCTGCCGAACCGGCGGATGCTCTCCGTCGAGATCGAACGGATGCTCGCCGCCGTCGACGCGGTCGCCGACCGGCAGGTGTGGGTGTTCTATCTCGACCTCGACGGGTTCAAGTGGGTCAACGACTCCTGGGGCCACGACACCGGGGATCAGCTGATCATCGAGGTGGCGCAGCGGCTGCGGCTCGCCATGCCACCCGAGGCGACGCTGGCCAGGGTCGGCGGTGACGAGTTCGTGGTGGCCCACGCGGCCGACAAGGCCGAGGCGATGGACATCATCGACCGGATCGCCGCGAGTCACGCCGCCCCGGTGGCCGTGCGCGACACCGCCCTGGTGATCAGCGCCTCGATCGGACTGGCGCACGCCGCCGTCGGGGACACCGCCCCCGCCGTCACCGCCGAGGCGCTGCTGCGCGACGCCGACACCGCCATGTACCGCGCCAAGTCCGAGGGCCCCGGCCGGTGGGCGATCTTCGACAGCTCCATGCACGAACGGGTCCGGGAACGGGTGGAGATCGAGCTGGCCCTGCGGACCGCGCTCTCCAGCGACCAGCTGCACGTCGCCTATCAACCCATCGTGGACCTGCCCACCGGCCGCGTGGTCGGCGCCGAGGCGTTGATCCGGTGGGACCACCCGGTACGGGGGGCGATCCCGCCGGCCACGTTCATCCCGATCGCGGAGGACAGCGGCCTGATCGAGCAGATCGGAAGCTGGATACGGCAGGAGGCGATCCGCCAGTTGGGCAGCTGGCGCGCCGCGGGCACCGTCGGTGGCGACTTCTGGATATCGATCAACGTCTCGCCCCGGCAGCTGCGCGACCAGCACCTGGCTGACGCGGTGGCGGGCGACCTGACCCGGCACGGGGTGCCGGCGCACACGGTGGCCCTGGAGATCACCGAATCGGTGATGGTCGACGGTTCCAGCATGACCGATCAGGTCCTTTTCGACCTGCGGGCGTTGGGCGTACGTATCGTGGTCGACGACTTCGGCACCGGGTTCTCCGCGCTGGGGTACCTGCGGCGGTTCCCGGTGACCGGGGTGAAGGTGGACCGCTCGTTCGTGGCCGGGCTCGGCACGGTCGACGAGGATGAGGAGATCGTGCGCGCCGTGGTGGCGATGAGCACGGCTCTGGGACTCAGCGTCGTCGCCGAGGGGGTGGAGACCGAACGCCAATGCGACGTGCTCGCCACCCTCGGGGTGGTCCTCGGCCAGGGCTGGTTGTGGGGCGCGGCGGTGACCGCGCCGCGGTTCGCCGACGCGTGGGGCGCCGGCCCGCCGCCCGGCCCGTCGCTCGCCGCCGGGGCGACCAGCACCGGACGGTCCGGGGACCCGGCCGGCCAGTCGTAGGGGGCGGTACAGGCCCGTGGCGCGGTCTGCGGCAAGCTGGTGCGATGCGCGTCGCGACGTGGAACGTCAACTCGGTCCGGGCCCGCCTGCCACGCCTGCTCGAGTGGCTCGCCGGCAACCGGCCCGACGTGGTGTGCCTTCAGGAGATCAAGTGCGAGGCGGCGGCGTTCCCGCATGCCGAGGTGGCCGAGCTGGGCTATACCGCGGCGGTGCACGGCGACGGCCGGTGGAACGGGGTGGCCCTGCTCGGCCGCACCGAGCCGGCCGCGGTGAGCCACGGTTTCCCCGACGAACCCGGATTCCCCGCCCCGGAGACCCGGGCCATCGCCGGCGGCTACGCCGGGGTCCGGATCTGGTCGGTGTACGTCCCCAACGGGCGCACCCCGGACTCACCGCACTACGCGTACAAGCTGCGGTGGCTGGCCGCGCTGCGCGCCGCGCTGGCCGCCGACCTCACCGAGGGGCCGGTGCTGGTGTGCGGTGACTTCAACATCGCCCCCCAGGACGCCGACGTGTGGGACCCGGCGGTCTTCGTCGGCGCCACCCACGTCACCGACGCGGAGCGCGAGGCGTTGGCCACCATCCGCGCTACCGGCTTCACCGACGTGGTGCCGCGCGCCATGAAAGGGCCCCATCCGTTCACCTACTGGGACTACCGGGCCGGGATGTTCCACCAGAACAAGGGCATGCGCATCGACCTGGTCTACGCCAGCGCCGACCTCGGCGGGCAGGTGCGCGACGCGTACGTCGACCGCGAGGCCCGCAAGGGCAAGGGCCCGTCCGACCACGCACCGGTGATCGTCGATCTCGACTGGCCGGCCGACCGGCCCGACGCCCCGCCCACCGGGCCGCGGTAGCACGTCCACCAGCCCCGCGCGCCGGCGCGCTTCGCGCACCTGAGCCTCGGGCGGGGGGACGTCGAAATACGGATGCGCGGCATCGGACCGGCGCGCTAGCGTCGGCGCATGACCTCCTGACGCCTGTGGCCATCCGCCACGGCCGCCGTGTCCGGGCGGCCCGCCGTTCCGGTCTCGCCAGCCGGTCGCCGCGCGCGTGAATCGCTCCCCGCGACGGCTCCGAGGCAGTTCCGTCATCCGCGCCGCCGTGCCGCCACGGGCCATCACGGGCCCCCGCGCCGGGGTGGCGGTCGCCCACACCGCTTCGTTCTTGCCAGGAGGCGTCCTATGCCTGCCACCACACCACCGGAATCCCACGAGCGTTTCACCGTGCACGTCGATCCGGATGAACTCCAGTTGCGGCAGTTCGGCACCCCGGCGCGGCAAACCACCGACCGGCAAGAAACCGCCGCCCGCCGAACAACCGCCAGAACCCACCGCGACACCGCCCCCACCCCCGCCCAC
>DASVVF010000501.1:0-1811 GCA_036386695.1 Catenuloplanes sp.
AGCGGGCCAGCCGGCACACCGACGACCGCACCGACCCGGACCGCCGCCGCGGCCACCGGACCGCGCAACGACCTCGACGAGATGTTCGTCACCGACATGATTCCGCACCACCGCCAGGCCGTGGAGATGGCGACACTCGCCGTGACCCGGGCCGGCGACGCGCGGGTGAAGAAGCTCGCCGCCCGCATCGGCACCGCCCAGGACGCCGAGATCAAGACCATGATCGGGTGGCTCAAGGGTTGGCGGCGACCGGTGCCGGAGCCGGACAAGGCGCATACCGCCCACGGTCCCGGGATGATGGACCACGCCGAGATGGAGGACCTGAAGGCGGCCAAGGGCAAGGACTTCGACCGGATGTTCTGCGAGATGATGGTCCGCCACCACGAGGGCGCGCTGCAGATGGCCGACGCCGTGAAGTCCCGTGGTCAGAACCCGGCGGTACGGTCGATGGGCGCCGAGGTGGCCAGGACGCAGAAGGCCGAAGTGACCGAACTGCGTGGCATCCTCGCCGACCTGTAGGTGCCGTCGCGGCCGTGCCGGGCCGACGCACCGGCGGCGGCCCAACCGGCAGCACCGACCCCGTCATCGCGCGGGCAGTGCGCCGCCGCGCACCAGGTCCCTGGTCCGGTCCCGGCAGATCTCGGCGCCATGCGCCTTGCCACGCTCGGCCGGGTAGCGGGTCAGCACGGACAGGACCCAGGTTTCGGTGACGGCCAGGCAGTTGAGGTGCCACATCTGGTCGGCCTTGATGCTGGTCCAGCCGTTCTTGATCGCGACGCCGGCGCGGCTTCGTGCCGGGAGCCCGTCGATGATGCCCCACCGGCCGCCGTCCCGCTCGTTGGTCACCGCACCCTCGACCTGACGCATCTGCTTGAGCACCCACGGCGTCCACCGCGATCCGGCCGCCCGGCCGTCGGCGACGCACCGACCCAGGCGCACCGCGTCGGCGGCCGACACGTAGGTGTAGGACCACCGCCCGCTGATCCGGATGCTGGTGTGGACCAGGCCGCACGTCCTGATCATGCGGTTGACGACGGCGTCGGCTCCGCCGGCCCGGTAGAGACGCTGGGTGGCCTGGTCATCACTGTGGACGATGGCCCGGATGGCGTCGGTGCGCTGACCGCTGGTCGGCTCCCGGGTGCCCAGCCGACGCAGAAAATCCGCCACAATCCAGGGCTTGACCATGGACTCCGTGCTGTTGGTCCAGCTGTCGCGGTTGTCCGAGCCGATCATGGTGTCGGACGCCGCCGTCCACAACGCCCACGCCGTCCCGCCGCCCGAGGCCGGCGAGCCAGCGGAGCCGGAGTCGCCCGTCGAGCCGGAGTCGCCCGTCGAGCCGGAGTCGCGCGCCGGTTCCGGATCATCCGCCGACGTGGCGCGCGCCGCCGCGGAGCCCGCTGTCGACGTGGCCGGCGCCGCCGGCCGCCCGGTCGCACCGGGGGCTGCCGCCGGCGCGTCCTCCGACCGCCCGGCAACCCCCGTCGCCCCGGACAACCGCGGCCACTGCGGCCCGCCGGCCGACCCGCCGTCGATGGCACCGGTGGCCGTACGCCACAGCCACGGCACGGTGGGCACCGCGAGCAGGGCCGCCAGAGCCATGATCCACGCCCTGGTCGTCCGACCTCGCCGGGGCGAGCCGGCCGCTCGGGACGGGCGAGCAGGGCCGCCCGGCGTCCGTCGCCGCGCCGGTACCCCGGCGGCCGGCCGCCAGCTCGCCCCGACGTAGAGCCCCCCGTCGCGGCTGGCCGTTGATCGCGTTCCGTTACTGCTGCCGGTGCTCCCCGTGCGCTCCACGCTCTCAGACACGCTGG
>DASVVF010000502.1:0-2538 GCA_036386695.1 Catenuloplanes sp.
AACCCGCCCACCGAGTCCCGCCGGGCCCGGGCCGCCCGCCGCGCCGGCGAGTTCCCGCCGGCGCCGGAGCCGCTCGCGGTGCCCGTCTTCGACAGCCACACCCACCTGGACCTCACCGTCAACGAGGCCCGGGTCCCGGGCGCAACGGAACTCGACCCGGTCAAGCGGCTGGTCGCGGCCGCCGCCCAGGTCGGCGTGGACCGGCTGGTGCAGGTCGGCGTGGACGTCGAGTCGTCGCGGTGGGGGGCGTGGCTGGCCCAGCGGCATGAGGCGGTGGTGGCCACCGTCGCCCTGCACCCCAACGAGGCGCCCCGGCTGGCCGACCTGGACGAGGGATTGCGTCAGATCGAGGCGCTGGCCGCCGATCCGCGGGTGCGCGGGATCGGTGAGACCGGTCTGGACACCTTCCGTACCGGGGAGCATGGCCGCGCCGCGCAGGAGGCCAGCTTCCGGGCGCACATCGCGATCGCGAAGCGGTACGCCAAGCCGCTGGTCATCCACGACCGCGACGCGCACGCCGACGTGTTGCGGGTGCTGGATGAGGAGGGTGCCCCGGAGACGGTGGTGCTGCACTGTTTCTCCGGCGACGCCGGGTTCGCCACCGAGTGCGTCCGTCGGGGTTACCTGCTCAGTTTCGCCGGCACGGTGACCTTCGCCAGCGCGGACGCGCTGCGGGCCGCCGCCGCGGTGACACCGCCGGAGCAGATGCTGGTGGAGACCGACGCGCCGTATCTGACGCCGATGCCGTACCGGGGGCAGCCGAACGCCTCGTACCTCATTCCGCTGACCGTCCGCGCGCTGGCCGCCAGCAGCGGGGTGGACCTGGACACGCTGTGCGCGGCGATCTCCGCGACCGGCGAGCGGGTGTTCGGACCCTGGACGGACCCCGCGTGACCGAGCGGCTGCTCGGGCCGGCGGAGATCCGCCAGCTGGCCGCCCGGTTGGGCGTCGCGCCGACCAAGCGGTTGGGGCAGAACTTCGTCCACGATCCGAACACGGTGCGCCGGATCGTCGCCGCGGCCGGGTTGACCGCCGACGACGTCGTGGTCGAGGTCGGTCCGGGGTTGGGGTCGCTGACCCTGGGGCTGTTGCCGGTGGTGCGGCACGTGCACGCCGTGGAGATCGACCCGGTGCTGGCCGCCGCGCTGCCGGGCACCGCCGGCGACCCGGCCACCCTGAGCGTGCACACCGCGGACGCGCTGCGGGTCACCGCCGCCGACCTGGCCGCGCCGACCCCGACGGCGCTGGTGGCGAACCTGCCGTACAACGTGGCGGTGCCGGTGGTGCTGCACCTGCTCGCCGAGCTGCCCACCCTGCGCACCGGGCTGGTGATGGTGCAGAAGGAGGTCGCCGACCGGCTGGTCGCCGGCCCCGGTTCGAAGGTGTACGGGGTGCCGTCGGTCAAGCTGGCCTGGTACGCCGGCAGCCGTAACGCCGGCCGGGTGCCGCCGAACGTGTTCTGGCCGGTGCCCAACGTCGACTCCGGTCTGGTGGCGTTCACCCGCCGCGAACCGCCGCGCGTCGACGTACCCCGGGACCGGGTTTTCGCGGTGGTCGACGCGGCCTTCGCCCAGCGTCGCAAGATGCTGCGGGCGGCCCTGGCGGGCTGGGCCGGCGGCGCCGAGCGGGCCGTCGAGGTGCTGGTCGCGGCGGGTGTCGACCCGACCGCGCGGGGGGAGCAGCTGACCGTCGGACAGTTCGCCGCGATCGCCGCGGCCAGCGGCGGTGACGGCGGCACCCGCCGAGTAGGCTGACGCCGGTAGGCCAAGGAGGTGGAAGCGATGAGCGCGGAAGCGGTCCCCTCAGCGCCGCAGCGGTGGCCCGGCCCCGACCTGCACCGCCAGCGCCTCGCCAGCTTCACGGTCGAGGACGTGCTGTCGCTGCCGGACGACGCCCCCCGGGTCGAACTCAACGATGGAGTCATGCTCGTGGTTCCTTCCCCGACCATCGGCCACCAGCGGATCGCCTACCTGCTCTGGCGGTGGTTCGAGCAACACGCGCCGCGTGAACTGGTGCCCAGTGCGGCCACCGGCGTGATCATCAACGCCGCACAGACCTTCGAGCCGGATGTCCTGCTGATCGACCGCGAGTACGCCAACCCGGACAGCCACTACTCGACCGCCGAGCACGTCGAGCTGGTGGTGGAGGTGGTGTCGCCGGGCACCCGACGCCGGGATCGGTGGGAGAAGCCGGTCGCCTACGCGCAGGCCGGCATCGCGTACTACTGGCGCGTCGAGCGGGACCCGGTGCACGTCTACGCCTACCACCTGGTTGACGGGCGGTATGAGCTGGTCGCCGACTCCGCCGAGGAACTGCTGGTGGAGAAGCCGTTCCCGATCCGGCTGCGCGTGCGGGACGTCACTCCGTGACGGAGGCCTGGCGGCCACCGGAGGGTCCCCGGCACGCCGGGCCGGTCCGGGTCCGGGTCCCCGCCAAGATCAACCTGCATCTGCACGTCGGTGACCTGCGCCCGGACCACTTCCACGAGCTCAGCACCGTCTACCACGCCATCTCGTTGTACGACGAGCTGACCGCGCG
>DASVVF010000503.1:0-9680 GCA_036386695.1 Catenuloplanes sp.
GACATAACAGCAGGTCGGAGCTCTGATTCCCATAGGGAAGCAGAGCAAAGGCGGTCTGGGGTACGGGTGGGCGGGCGGCGGATGGTGACGCTGGGTGAAGCCCGTGGCGCCCGGGTGGGCAATCACTGTGAGTGTCCGGTGCCGGTGGGTTCGGGCGGATCCGGGGCCCCGGGAGGGTGCCGATTGGCTCACACCTCGGGAACTGTCAGCGAAGCCGCGCGTCGTCGGCCGTAAACTCGACGCCACAACTGAATACCTCATCCAGAGGGGCTGAGGGAAACGGCCCGTTGACGCCCCGGCAACCACCTTGCCTGACTCGATGACGAGTCAGCCCGCGAGGCAGGTGCCAATTCCGTCCCCCCGCCGCGCGACGCGGCGCCGGGAAAGATGAGAGGAAACCCTCACATGACGTCGACCATCGACGCCCCCGCCAACTCTCCGGCCGCCACCAGTCCCGCCCGGGCCCTGGTCTGCCGCGGCTGCGGCACCGAGTTCCCGCTCGCCGCCCAGCATGCCTGCTACGAGTGTTTCGGCCCCCTGGAGGTCGCCTACGACCCGGAGGCGCTGGCAACGGTCACCCGAGAGCAGATCGAGGCGGGCCCGCGCAGCATCTGGCGCTACGCCGGGTTGCTGCCCGCCGGCCAGGACCCGGCCACCCGGGTGACCCTGGACCCGGGGTTCACCCCGCTGATCGCCGCCCCCGCGCTGGCCGCCGCGGTGGGGCTGCGGGCTCCGCTGTGGGTCAAGGACGACTCGGCCAACCCGACCCACTCGTTCAAGGACCGTGTCGTCTCGGTGGCGCTGACGGCGGCGCGTGGGCTCGGGTTCCGCCGCTTCGCCGGCGCGTCGACCGGCAACCTGGCCAACTCGGGGGCCGCGCCCGCGGCCCGCGCCGGGGTCCCGTCCGTCGTCTTCATCCCGGCCGACCTCGAACAGGGCAAAATCATCACCACCGCGGTGTACGGCGGTGAACTCGTCGCGATCGACGGCTCCTACGACGACGTGAACCGGCTGTGCAGCGAACTGGTCGAGACCGACGAGTTCGAGGACACCGCGTTCGTGAACGTGAACGTCCGGCCGTACTACGCCGAGGGTTCCAAGACCCTGGGGTACGAGGTGGCCGAGCAGTTGGGCTGGCGGATCCCCGAGCAGGTGGTGATCCCGATGGCCAGCGGTGAGCTGTTGACCAAGGTCGACAAGGCGTTCAGCGAGCTCGTGGAGATCGGCCTGGTGCAGGCTCCGGCCAACGGCTGGCGGGTCTACGGCGCGCAGTCGGCCGGCTGCAACCCGATCGCGGTGGCCCTGCACGGGGACACCGACACGATCGTGCCGGTGAAACCGACCGGCATCGCCAAGTCGCTCAACATCGGTGACCCGGCGGCCGGGCTGTACGCCATCGAGGCGGTGCGCCGCAGCGGCGGCTGGATGGAGTACGCCGACGACGACGAGATCCGCGCGGGAATCCGGCTGTTGGCCCGGACGACCGGGGTGTTCGCCGAGACCGCCGGCGGGGTCACCGTCGCGGTCCTGAGCAAGCTCATCGAGAGCGGAAAGCTGGACCCGACAGCCGAGACGGTGGTGCTCAACACGGGTGAAGGACTCAAGACGCTCGATGCCGTGGCAGGGCTGGTCGGCCCAACCCACCAGATCAAGCCGTCGTTGCGCGGGGCCCGAGACGCCGGACTTCTCGGCTGACCGGGTGAGTTCCGGGCCCTCGATGTAGTCGTAATCGAGCCCTACGGGAGAAAACCCCCACCGGAGGACTTGACGTTTCGAGCGCAATCTCGCAGGATCCTCCGTGCGGGAGGACGTATCGCCGTAAGAAGCCCGACCTCGAGCTTGGTAACAATCTCACCCTGGGCTTCAACGACCCAGCGCCGGAGGCGCTGTGCGGGCGTCCTCCCGACCAACGTCCATGGTGGGCCTGCGGTCCGGCATGATGAAACGATGACGGAGACCCCGCATCCCCTGTACGCGCGCCATGCGGACACCCTCACCCGGGCGCGCACCGCCATCCGTGAACGTTCGTACTGGTCCGCGTACCCGGAGTCGCCCAGCCCCCGGGTGTACGGAGAGACCGCCGCCGTCGAGGGGGAGGCCGCCTTCCGGGCGTACCTCGGCCAGCGCTTCCCGCTCGACCAGCCCGGCACCCTGGACTGGGTGCGCACCGAGGCCAGCCCGTACGGCCTGGACCTGTCAGTGAGCTACCCGCACGGTGACGTCGACGCGCTGCTCGCCGCGGCCGGCGCCGCCGTGCCGGCCTGGCGCAACGCCGGCCCCGACGCGCGCGCCGGCGTCTGCCTGGAGATCCTGGCCCGGCTGCACCAGCACGTCTTCGAGTTGGCCAACGCGGTGCAGTTCACCAGCGGGCAGGCCTTCGTGATGGCCTTCCAGGCCGGCGGCACGCACGCCCTGGACCGGGCGCTGGAGGCGGTGGCGTACGGGTACGACGAGATGACCCGGCATCCGGGCACCGCGCAGTGGGCCAAGCCCGCCGGCAAGGGCGACCCGCTGCGGATCACCAAGACCTTCCATGTGGTGCCGCGCGGCATCGGCCTGGTCATCGGCTGCAACACCTTCCCGACCTGGAACTCGTACCCCGGGCTGTTCGCCAGCCTGGTCACCGGCAACCCGGTGGTGGTCAAGCCGCACCCGGGGGCGGTGCTGCCGCTGGCGATCACCGTGCGGTACGCCCGCGAGGTGCTCAGCGAGGCCGGCTTCGACCCCAACCTGGTGCTGCTGGCCGCCGAGGCGCCGGACGAGAAGCTGGCCTCGGTGCTGGCCACCCGGCCCGAGGTGCGCATCGTCGACTTCACCGGCTCCACCGAATACGGCGACTGGCTGGAGGCCAACGCCCGGCAGGCCGTGGTCTACACCGAGAAGGCCGGCGTGAACACCGTCGTGGTCGACTCCACGGACGATTTCGCCGGGCTGTGCCGCAACCTGGCCTTCTCGCTGGTGCTCTACAGCGGGCAGATGTGCACCACTCCGCAGAACATCCTGGTGCCCGCCGACGGCATCAGCACGGACCAGGGTCCCAAGAGCCCGGCCGAGGTGGCCGATGGGCTGGCCGCGGCCATCGGCAAGCTGACCGCCGACCCCGCCCGTGGCGTCGAGCTGACCGGGGCGATCGTCAACGACGGGGTGCTGGCCCGCCTGGCCGAGGTGCGCGGCGTCGGTGCGGTCGTCCTGGAGTCCCGGGAGGTGCGGCACCCGGCGCATCCGGCGGCCGTGGTGCGTACCCCGGCGCTGGTGCGGTTGGCCGCGACCGACGCCCGGATCTACGACCGGGAGTGGTTCGGCCCGATCTCCTTCGTGATCGTCACCGACTCCACCGCGCACAGCCTGGAGATCTTCCGTGGGACCACCGGGCGGCGCGGTGCGCTGACGGCGGCGGTGTACTCCACCGACGAGAAGGTGCTGGAGGCCGCCGAGAACGCGGCGGTGGAGACCGGCGTCCACCTGTCCTGCAATCTCACCGGCGGAGTGTTCGTGAACCAGTCCGCGGCGTTCTCGGATTTCCACGCCACCGGCGCCAACCCGGCGGCGAACGCGGCCCTGACCGACGGGGCGTACGTCTCGTCGCGCTTCCGGATCGTCCAGTCCCGCCGCCCGGCCTGACGCGGGGCGCTCAGGCGGCGCGGCGCATCTGCAACTCGGTGAGGGTCGGCACGGTCGGGTGCGGTACGCGTACCCCGGTGTCGGCGAAGCCGAGCCGCTGATAGGCGCGTACCGCCCGGTCGTTGCCGGTCACCACCTCAAGCAGCAGGCCGGGGCGGCCGACCGCGCGCGACCAGTCGGCCACCGCCTCGATCAGCCGGCCCACCACCCCGGTGCCCCGCCAGGGCGGGCTGACGTAGACGGCGAAGATCACCGTCACGCCCGGTTCGTCGGGCAGGGCGATGCCCCCGGCGTGCCCGACGAGCCGGCCGCCGGCGTCGGCGACGAACTGGGCGAAGTCGTCGCCGCGGGCGGCCAGCGCCACCCGGGCCTGGAACTCGCGGTGCGAGCGCGCCGCCGCCTGGGCGAGGGTCTCGATGAACGACAGCGGGCTGTCGGCGAGCATCTCCAGCCGCAGCGCGCGCATCCGGGCGGCGTCGGCCGGCCGGATGCGGTGCACCGCGAACGGGTCGGCCGGGGCGGGGGCGGACGGGACGGCTGACCCCGTGTCGGAGGTGGCGATGAGGCCGGTCATGGTGCCTGCCTACCGTGGTCGGACCGGACCGGCAACCGGGTTGGCCGAACACCGCCGCCGGTGCCCGTTTTGGGGTAGTGCGGTGTCGCTTGGGCTCGTGTAGCGTGCGATTTCGATCCTCGTGTTCAAGGTAAGGACGTGCATTGTGGCACAGGGCAGCGTGAAGTGGTTCAACAGCGAAAAAGGCTACGGCTTCATCGCGGTCGACGGGGGTGAGGACGTCTTCGTCCACTTCTCGGCCATCGAAATGGACGGATACAAAGCCCTTGAGGACGGGCAGCGCGTGGAGTTCGAGATCGGCCAGGGCCAGAAGGGCCCGCAGGCCGAGAGGGTGCGTCTCGCCAGCTGAACACCGCCGCTACCGCCGACCCGACTTTACGATCGCACCCAGGGCGCCAGCTTCCCACCCTCAGGTGGGGGCCGGCGCCCTGTGTCGTAGCGGTGTGGAATGGGTCGCTGAGGCGGGTCGTCGGCGGCCGACTCGCTTGCACTCGACAGGTGAGAGTGCTAAACAAGTCATTGGCACTCGCGGACTGTGAGTGCCAGCAGGCCGGGGCGGTGGGGCCACGGCTGCGGGTCCGCCATCGGAGCCGCGGCACGGGGCCGGTCGTCGCGGGCTTTCCGGCCCGGTCTACGGACGCCATTGTCGGGTGAGCGCGTCGAAGTCGGTCAACGTGCCGACGACGCCGCGATCGACGCGGACAGTGGCGTCCGAAGGTGCGTCAGCAGGCGGTGCGCAGGAGCCATTCGGCTTCGCCGCCGCGAGTGTCCAGGAGGACAACGCCGTATGGCCAAGATGATCGCGTTCGACGAGGAAGCCCGTCGCGGCCTCGAGCGGGGCATGAACCAGCTCGCCGACACCGTCAAGGTGACGCTGGGCCCGCGGGGCCGCAACGTCGTGCTCGAGAAGAAGTGGGGCGCCCCCACCATCACCAACGATGGTGTGAGCATCGCCAAGGAGATTGAGCTCGAGGACCCGTACGAGAAGATCGGCGCCGAGCTGGTCAAGGAGGTCGCCAAGAAGACCGACGACGTCGCCGGTGACGGCACGACGACGGCGACCGTCCTGGCCCAGGCGCTGGTCCGTGAGGGCCTGCGTAACGTCGCGGCCGGTGCCAACCCGATGGCCCTGAAGCGGGGCATCGAGGTTGCCGTGGCCAGCGTCGCGGAGGAGCTGCAGAAGCTCGCCACGGATGTGGAGACCAAGGAGCAGATCGCCTCCACCGCCTCCATCTCCGCCGGTGACCCGACCGTCGGGGAGATCATCGCTGAGGCGATGGACAAGGTCGGCAAGGAAGGCGTCATCACCGTCGAGGAGAGCAACACCTTCGGCCTGGAGCTTGAGCTCACCGAGGGTATGCGCTTCGACAAGGGTTACATCTCGGCGTACTTCATGACCGACCCGGAGCGGATGGAAGCGGTCCTCGACGACCCTTACATCATGATCGTCAACAGCAAGATCTCCGCGGTCAAGGACCTGCTCCCGATCCTGGAGAAGGTCATGCAGTCCGGCAAGCCGCTGCTGATCATCGCTGAGGACGTCGAGGGCGAGGCCCTGGCCACCCTGATCGTCAACAAGGTGCGCGGCACGTTCAAGTCCGTCGCCGTCAAGGCCCCGGGCTTCGGCGACCGTCGCAAGGCCATGTTGGCCGACATCGCCATCCTCACCGGTGGCCAGCCGATCAGCGAGGAGATCGGGCTCAAGCTCGACGCCGCTGGTCTGGACCTGCTGGGTCAGGCCCGCAAGGTCGTCATCACCAAGGACGAGACGACCATCGTCGACGGTGCCGGTGACGCCGAGCAGATCCAGGGTCGGGTCAACCAGATCCGCGCCGAGATCGAGAAGAGCGACTCCGACTACGACCGCGAGAAGCTGCAGGAGCGGCTGGCCAAGCTGGCCGGCGGCGTTGCGGTGATCAAGGTCGGCGCGGCCACCGAGGTCGAGCTGAAGGAGCGCAAGCACCGCATCGAGGACGCCGTGCGTAACGCCAAGGCGGCCGTCGAAGAGGGCATCGTCCCCGGTGGTGGCGTCGCCCTGGTGCAGGCCGGCAAGACCGCGTTCGAGAAGCTCGACCTGGTCGGCGACGAGGCCACCGGCGCGCAGATCGTCAAGATCGCGCTGGACGCCCCGCTGCGGCAGATCGCCGTCAACGCCGGCCTCGAGGGTGGCGTCGTGGTGGAGAAGGTCCGCAACCTCGACGTGGGTCACGGCCTCAACGCCGCGACCGGCGAGTACGTGGACATGCTCGCCGCCGGCATCATCGACCCGGCCAAGGTGACCCGCTCGGCGCTGCAGAACGCCGCGTCGATCGCCGCGCTGTTCCTCACCACCGAAGCTGTGGTGGCGGACCGCCCGGAGAAGAACCCCGCCCCGGCCGGTGCGCCGGGCGGCGGCGGAGACATGGACTTCTGAGTCCGTCCTCTCCACCGAGCTCAACCGCCAGCGGGCGGGTCGCGTCAAGCGACCCGCCCGCTGGGCGTTTCCGCACTGTCTCCACGGGCCTCGGCCCCGCGTACGGCTAGCGGGGCTGTCGGGCGGCGGTCACGGCGGCGTAGGCGTCGACGGTGCCGGCCCCGGTGACGTTCGCCGGCGCCCCGCACGCCCCGGCGGGCGGCATCGGCACCGGCTTCGCGGTGCTGCGCAGCAGCTCGGTGGTCCGGGCCAGGTCACCCACCAGAGCCGGGTTCGCCGACCACATCAGGGCCACCACGCCGGCCACGTGCGGGGTGGCCATCGACGTGCCGTCCAGGCTGTCGTAGCCGCCACCCGGCATCGCCGAGAGCACGTCGGCACCCGGCGCGACCAGATCCGGCTTGCCGGCCCCCGCGGGTGTCGGGCCGCGGCTGGAGAACTCGGTGATCCGGCCCTGCTCGTCGACCGCCCCCACGGTGAGCACGTCCGGATACAGCGCCGGCGGCGCGTCGATGGACCCGCACCCCGGGCCGGTGTTGCCGGCGGCGGCCACGAAGAACACCCCGGCGGCGGCGAAGGCGGTGGCGGCCGTGCGCAGCGCCGCCGGGTCGCACCCCTCGATCTCCGGGCACCCCCACGAGTTGGTCAGCACGTGGGGGGCCCGCTGCGGCCGCCCCGCGGTGAACGGGTCACCGCCGGGCGGGAACGGCGCCAGCATGAACTGCAGGCAGTCCAGGTAGTAGGCCGGGTTTCCCAGGTTGCGGTCGAGGTTGACGCAACCCACCCAGTTCGCCCCGGGGGCCACGCCGACCCCCGCGCCGACCGCCGTGCCGAGGGTGTGGGTGCCGTGACCGAGGTGGTCGGTGGGGGTGCCGCTGTTGTTCCACGGGTCGTGCCACGAATCGGCACCGCCGCGGAAGCTCCCGGCCAGGGCGGGATGGCTGACGTCCACGCCGGAGTCGGAGCTGCCCACCGTGATCTGCCGGCCGTCGACACCCAGCTCGGCGCGGACCCGGTCGGCCCCGATCGCGGTCAACCCCCACGGCGGCTCGGCCGGGGCGGCGGTGGGAGTGGTCCGGTCACCGATCGCCGGGGCCGGAAGCGGGCGCAGCCGCTGGCTCAACAACACCCGGTCCACGTCGGCGCGGCGCGAGAGCCAGGCCCGCACCTCCGGACCGCCGCTCACCTCGATGGCGTTGACCAGGTAGTAGGACGTGTAGGGCAGGCGCCAGCGGTCCAGGGTGCGGCGCAGGTCCGCCTGCGTCCGGTCGGCGGTGGCGACCAGCGTCCGGTAGACCTGTTCCACCCGGGCGTCCCGCCCGGCCGGCCCGGTCGGTGCGGTGTCGATCCGGGCCAGGTCCGCCTGCTCCTTCATGATCACGAAGAGTCGTTCGCCGTGCAGGCCGGGTTGGCCCGGCCCCAGGTACACCACCGCACCGGCCAGCACCAGCACCGCCACCGCGCCGGCGCCGATCGCCCGGCGCACCACCGGAGCGAAGCGCACCTGTCCGGTCTCCGGGCGCAGCCGGCGGGCGAACGCCAGGGCGTACCCCAGGCCGAGCAGCAGCGCCACGGCCAACGACAACCCGGCGGCGACGAACGTCCAGTACGGCACCTCCCGGCCGGTGGACAGCACCAGGGTGATCTCTTCCGGGTCTACCAGGGCCAGCGGCGCCGCGGCGGCGATCCCGACCAGCCACCCCACCGGCGTCCGGACCAGCGGCTTCTCGGCTACGGGTAGGTACTCGGCAGCGCCGCGCGGCAGCGGCACCGAGCGGACGGCCAGGGCGTGCAGGCCGGCCAGGGCGAAACCCAGCGGCGGGAGCACCAGCAGCGCCGGCAGCTGGCCGCCGGACTGCCCGGTGCCCGCCGCCACCAGCAGCAGCGCCACCCCGGCCACCAGGCCACCGAGCAGGACCAGCCGGACGGCACTCGTCGCGTACGGCCGCCAGAAGGCGCCGTCGAGCATCCGGCCGGCGAACCAGCCCACCGCCGCGGCCGCGGCCAGCGCCAGCACCGTCTCCAGCACGCCGCCCAGCGCGCCGGTCCACAACCAGGGCAGCGTCACCGCGATACCGCCCGCGGCGGCCGCCGCCCGGATGCCCGGTTGCGCCGTCCCGGCGGGCTGGGCGCCCGGCTGGGTCTCTGGCTGGGTCGCCGTTCCGGCGGGCTGGGCGCCCGGCTGGGTCTCCGGCTGGGTCGGCGTTCCGGCGGGCTGGGTGGCCGGCGCGTCGGCGGTCCGGCGGCGCTTCAGGCGCAGCGCGAGGGCGCCCAGGGCGGCCGCGACCGCCAACGCGCCGAGGTATGCCTCGTGGTGCGCCGGTGGCACCGCCCGGCACAGGCCGAGGCCGCCCATCGCGGCGGCGCCGGCCAACCACGCGCCCCCGGCGGCCCGGACAGCCGGCGACCGCGGGATCACGGCGAGGAGCAGCGCCGGCGTCCCGACCAGCAGCGCGGCCACCAGCGTGCTCAGCGGCCAGGCGTACCCCGGCATCGCCCCGCCGGCGACCAGCGCCAACTGCTCGGCCAACCAGGCGCCGCTCGACACGGCGACCACGACGGCCACCGCCCACAGCCCGAGGAACACGGCCGCCACCACCGCCCACGGGCTGGGGCCCGAGGGCGGGCCATACGGTGGATACGGCGGTGGATACGGCGGTGGATACGGGGGCTGGTTCGGCGGTTGGTACGGCCAGGGCGTCGGCTGGTACGGCGGCGGCGGTGGCTGGTAAGTCACGTCCGGCACAGTACGACCTATGGCACACGCGCGTGGGAGCTACCGTGGACGGGTGCGAGATCCAGCCGTCTCCCGGTATACCGCCGGCCAGCTGTCCCCGCTGCGCCGCGCCGCCGACCTGCGACGCCTGCGCGACGAGCGGTTCGACGTGCTCGTCATCGGCGGCGGGGTCACCGGCGCCGGCGCGGCCCTCGACGCCGCGTCCCGAGGACTCAAGGTCGCCCTGGTGGAGGCCCGGGACTTCGCCGCCGGCACGTCCAGCCGGTCGAGCAAGCTCATCCACGGCGGCCTGCGGTACCTGGAGCAGTTGGAGTTCGGCCTGGTCCACGAGGCGC
>DASVVF010000504.1:0-5493 GCA_036386695.1 Catenuloplanes sp.
CCCCGTTCCGGCCGGGTTCGACGCCCGGCTGGTCGGTGCCGCGCGCACGGCACTGCTCGGCAAACGGGCCGGGGAGGTCGCGCACCAGTGGCCGTCGCTGGCCGCCGCCCTGGGCGGCGGTTGGCACCGGCGCTTCGCGGACTGGGCGGCGACCCGCCCCACCCGGGGCTCGCTGCGCGACGGCTGGGACCTGGCCCGCGAGCTGGCACACGACGCGACGCTGCCCCCGTCGGCCGCCGAGGAACTGGCCCGCCGCGAGGCCGCCTGGCATTACGACGGGCGGTCCGCACCGCGCCGCCGCCGCTGGCCGGCGCTGCGGCGGGTGCCCGGCACGGTGGTGGTACAAGTTGCCGGACGGTTGCACGTCGTGCACCGCGGCTGACCGGGACCCGGCCGCTGCCGGACCCGCGGGCCGGCGAACCCGCGGGGCTGGCGGAGCGGGGCGTCGGTGGGTACGGCAGGATTGCCGGTATGGATCTCGGGCTGACCGACCGGGTGTACGTGTTGAGCGGGGCATCGCGCGGGTTGGGTTTCGCCACCGCCCAGTCGCTGGTGGCCGAGGGCGCCCGGGTGGTGGTGTCGGCCCGTGACCCGGACCAGCTCAGCGCTGCGGTCGACCGGCTGGGCGGTCCCGAGCGGGCCGCGGCGGCGTGCGCCGACCTGACCGATCCCGATACCCCCGGCCGTCTGATCGGGTTGGCCCGGGAGCGCTTCGGCCGCGTCGACGGCGCGTTGATCTCGGTTGGTGGACCACCGCGCGGCGCGGTCGCCGAGACCACCGACGAGCAGTGGCGCGCTTCGTTCGAGACGGTTTTTCTGGGTAGCGTCCGACTGGCCCGGGAGATCGCCGCCGTCCTGCCGTCCGGTGGGGCACTGGCGCTGGTGCTGTCCACCTCGGTGCGTCAACCGGTCGACGGCCTGGCCCTGTCCAACGGGTTGCGCCCGGGCCTGGCCGCGGTGGCCAAGGATCTGGCCGACCAGTACGGTCCGCGCGGCGTTCGGGTGCTGAGCCTGCTACCCGGCCGGATCATGACCGACCGCAGCCGGGAGCTGTTCGACGCCGCGAGCGACCCGCAACAGGCCCGGACCGACGTGGCGGCGGCCATCCCGCTGCGCCGGCTCGGGGATCCGGCCGAGTTCGGTCGGGTGGCCGCGTTCGTCCTGTCGCCGGCGGCGAGCTACCTGACCGGGATCGCCATCCCGGTCGACGGCGGCGCCGTACGCGGGCTGTGACCTCCGCTCCGCCCGGCGGCACGGCGGGCCGGCGCACGCCGGCCACCACCAGCGTGTCGCCCCGCAAGGCCCCGGCGGCGACCCCGGCCGGTGGCGGCGCCACGGCGACCGGCCGGACCCCGGTGACCCACCGGCCGACACGTGAGCAGCTTGCCGCGGCAGCGGACCGGACCATCGCCGACGTGGCCGGTCCCGGTCTGCGGGTGCTGTTCTGCGGCATCAACCCGAGCCTGTACTCGGCGGCCACCGGGCACCATTTCGGCCGTCCCGGGAACCGGTTCTGGCCGGCCCTGCACCGGTCCGGCTTCACCCCCCGGCAACTGCGCCCGGCGGAGCAGCGGGAACTGCTGACCTACGGCCTGGGCATCACCAACGTGGTGGCCCGGGCCACCGCGCGCGCCGATGAGCTCAGCGCCGGGGAACTGGTGGCCGGCGGCCGGATCCTGACCGATACCGTGGCGCGGCTACGCCCGGGGTGGCTGGCGGTCGCCGGGATCACCGCCTACCGGACGGCATTCGGGCGGCCGAAGGCCCGCCTCGGCCGGCAGGACGACACGGTGGCCGGGGTACCGGTGTGGGTGCTGCCGAATCCCAGTGGACTGAACGCCCACTTCTCGATCGACGGGCTGGCCGAGCGGTTCGCCGAGCTACGCCGAGCAGCCGGGTAGGCCCGAGGAGCCGGGTGGGTTTGCCGGATGTCGACCGTTCAGGGCTCGTCGACGTAGTCGCGGGACGGCACGGTGATCACCGGCTCGGGGCCGGTGTCGTCGGCGTACGGTGGGGTGGGCGAGTCGCCGACGGCGAACTGGGTGCGGTACAGCTCGGCGTAGAGACCCCCGATGGCGACCAACTCATCGTGGCGACCCCGCTCGACGATCTTGCCGTCGTCGAGTACGAGGATCTGGTCGGCGTCGCGCACGGTGGACAGCCGGTGGGCGATCACCAGGGCGGTACGGCCGGCCAGCGCCACCGACAACGCCCGCTGCACCGCAGCCTCGGACTCGCTGTCCAGGTGCGCGGTGGCCTCGTCGAGGATGACGATCGAGGGGGCCTTGAGCAGCAGCCGGGCGATGGCGATCCGCTGCTTCTCGCCGCCGGAGAAGCGGTAGCCCCGCTCCCCAACCACGGTGTCGAGCCCGTCGGGCAGCGCCCGGACCAGCTCGGCGACCTGAGCGCCGCGCAGCGCCTCCCACAGCTGCTCGTCGGTCGCGTCGGGGCGGGCGTAGCGCAGATTTTCCGCGATGGTCTCGTGGAACAGGTGGGAATCCTGGGTGACCACGCCGATGGTGTCGCGCAGGGAGTCGAGGGTGGCGTCGCGGACGTCGACGCCGCCGACCAGCACGGCGCCCTCGGTCACGTCGTAGACCCGCGACACCAGCATCGACGTGGTGGACTTGCCCGCGCCGGACGGGCCGACCAGGGCGATCATCTGCCCCGGCCGGACGGTGAACGACACCCCGCGCAGCACCGGGTCGGTGACCCGCCGGTCCAGGGCGGCGACGTCCTCCAGCGAGGCCAGGGACACCTCGGCCGCGGCGGGGTAGCGGAAGTGCACGTCGCGGAACTCGAGCTGCCCGGAGCCGGCCGGGATGTCGACCGCGTCGGGTTTCTCGCCGATGCCCGGCCGAATGTCGAGCACCTCGAACACCCGGTCGAAGGAGACCAGCGCGCTCATCACGTCGACCCGGACGTTGGACAGCGCGGTCAACGGGCCGTAGAGCCGGGTCAGCAGCAGCGCCAGGGTGACCACCGTGCCGGCGGTGACGCCCGCGCCGGTGACCGCCAGCCACCCGCCGAGACCGTAGGTCAACGCCTGGGCCAGCGAGGCGACCAGCAGCATCGCCACGAAGAAGGTGCGCGAGTACATCGCCTGCTGGACCCCGATGTCGCGGACCCGCTCGGCCCGGGAGGAGAACCGCTGCGCCTCGATGTCGGGCCGGCCGAACAGCTTGACCAGCAGGGCACCGGCCACCCCGAACCGCTCGGTCATGGTGGCGTTCATCTTGGCGTCCAGGTCGTAGGACTCGCGGGTGATCTCGGCGAGCCGGTGCCCGACCCGCCGGGCCGGCAGGATGAACACCGGCAGCAGCACCAGCGACAGGGCGGTGATCTGCCAGGACAGGGTGAACATCACCGCCGCGGTGAGGACCAGTTGGATGACGTTGCTGACCACGCCGGACAGGGTGGAGGTGAAGGCCCGCTGGGCTCCCAGCACGTCGTTGTTGAGCCGGCTGACCAGGGCGCCGGTCTGGGTACGGGTGAAGAACTGCAACGGCATCCGTTGCACGTGGTCGTAGACCTTGGTGCGCAGGTTGAGGATGATGCCCTCGCCGATGCGGGCTGAATACCACCGCTGGGCCAGCGACAGCAGGGCGTCCGCCACGGCGAGCGCGGCGATGAACGCGGCCAGCCGGATGACCGCCGCCCCGGCGCCGGGCCCGCCACGGGTGATGGTGTTGATGACGTCGCCGGCGAGCACCGGGGTGGCCACGCCGATGCCGGCGGCCACCACCACGGTGATCAGGAAGACGGTGATGTCACGGCGGTACGGCCGGGCGAACGCGATGATCCGGCGGCTGGTTCCGCTGCTGATCCGGTGCCGGGCGATCTGGTCGGATTGGCGCATGGAGCGCAACATCCCACCGCCCATCCCGCCGCCCATCCCACCGCCCATGCCGCCGCCCATCGGTGGGGTCACACGCACCTCCGCAACGTCGTCGTGCGCCGGTAGTGTCCCCGACGACTACGACAACCTATTCGGTAAGCGGTTTCTTCCTCAGCGGTCCTTACCGCCAGCGCCGCCCGGCGACCGGGCCCCGAGGCCAGTGCCGCCCCGGGGGTCGGGGGTCGGCAAGGTCGCGGCCCACCGCGGGCAGGAACGTCACACCCTGCGGGCGGAAGGTCAGGGCTCCATGCCGGCGATGTCGCGCAGCCGGCGGGTCTGCGCCTCACGTTCGGCGCGGTCCTGCTCGGGGTAGGACCGGTCGGCGGCCCCGGCCAGCAGAGACTTGATCTCAGCCGCCGCGGACCGGTCGGCGGCCAACACCGCCGCGACGAGGTCGGCGACGGCGCCGCCGAGCTCGGTCGGCGCCACCACGACGTTGGCCAGTCCGATGCGGTGCGCCTCCGGCGCCGGCACCCGGCGACCGGTCAGGCACAGCTCCATCGCCCGCGAGTAGCCCACCAGCTCGACCAGCCGCTTGGTGCCGCCGAGATCCGGCACCAGGCCGAGGGTGACCTCAGCCATCGAGAACAACGCGTTGTCGGCCAGCACCCGCAGGTCACACGCGAGGGCCAACTGGAAGCCGGCCCCGATCGCGTGACCCTGCACCGCCGCGACGGTCACCACGTCCGGACGGCGCAGCCAGGTGAAGGCTTCCTGGAACTCGGCGATGCTGTCGGCACAGTCGTCGGCCGACAGCTGGGTGAGCCGGGCGAAGGAAGAATCGTCGGAGCCCCGGGCGACCGACAGATCGAGGCCGGCGGAAAACGCGCGGCCCTCACCCCGAATAACAACCACGCGTATCTCGCCGGACAATTCCCGGGAGAATGTCCGCAGAGCCCCCCACATCGCGGGGGTCTGCGCATTGAGAACCTCGGGCCGGCACAACGTCACCGTCGCGACCGGGCCGTCGAGGTCCAGCCGCACACCGCTGTCGGGGGTCATCGGGGGGTCCCCCGCAGCGGTCTGAGCTGTGGCAATGAAGGCAGGCGGCCGGACCTGGTCACGCCTTCTTGCGTCGACGCGCGCCGCCGCGCTGGCGCAGTTGCACACCGGACTCGGTAAGCACCCGGTGGACGAACCCGTACGAACGGCCAGTCGAGGCCGCGAGCGCACGGATGCTCTCACCGGAGGTGTACCGCTTTACCAGGTCCTTGGCGAGCGTCTGGCGTTCGGCTCCGACGATTCGCCGACCCTTCTCAGTGCTGGTGGCTGTGCCTGTGGCTGCCATGTTGAATCCTCACGTCCCAGACTGTGCGGTTCGTACGGTCCCACCTATTAGACCGCCTCCAACGATCATGCGCTAGATATCGAGTGTTCGCCAAACGACACGCATGCCACTGTCGGCAACCTGACGCAGGGGTGGACTTCGATACCAACCGGTACCCACGATCGCGCGCCGCAGTGGGGCGGCCCGGCGCGGGGTCGACTAGCCTGGGGCGCCGTGAGGCACGACGAGCCGGCGGCCGGACCCGATCCGCAGCGGGGCGACCTGCTGCGGTGGGCGCTGCTGGTCGCCGCCGGACTCGCGCTGACCT
>DASVVF010000505.1:0-7613 GCA_036386695.1 Catenuloplanes sp.
CGGCTCGGATACCGCAACGACCTCGACGTCGACCGCGACCCGGAGAAGACCCGGGACCCGGCGTGGTGTTTCACCCTCAAGGCCGCCGACAACGCGGCAGCCGGCGAGACGACGGCGTGCACGATGACCCATGTGTCGCCCGGCGACTGGGTGCACCTGACCGGTGTCGTCGACCCGCTCAGCAACCAGGTCCGGTTGTACGTCAACGGCATCCCCACCAGCCGGGGGACCAGGGTCATCGTCGGTGGCAAGGCCGCCTGGCCGGCGACCGGGGGGTTCGCCATCGGTCGCGGCGGGATCGCGGCCAGCCCGGCGGAGCGGTGGGTCGGCGATATCGACGAGGTGTACGCGGTGCCGCGGGTCTGGACCGACGAGGAAATCGAGTGGCACGCGGATCCGCCGGAGAGTGAGACCGGCAACAAGGCACCAAGGGTGGATGTCTCGCTGCCGCAGAGTGGTCAACTCTTCTCGCCCGGTGACACGGTCCCGTTCAAGGTCGCTGTCAGCGACCCGCAGGAGGCCTCCATCGACTGCGCCAAGGTCAAGGTCACCTACCGGGCCGGCCGGGACAAGCACGCGGTCTCGACGGCCAACGGCTGCACCGGTCAGGTCACCATCCCGGACAACGCCGGGCACAACGCGGCGGCCAACGTCTACGCCGGCTTCGACGCCGAGTACACCGACAGCGGCGCGGATGGGCAGCCGGCGCTGACCACGCATACCGTGCAGATCCTGCAGCCGCGGGCCCGGCAGGCCGAGTTCTTCAGCGATCAGCTCGGTGCCTGGGCGGAGGACCGCCCGTCCGCCTCCGGTGGTCAGGCGGTGGCGTACATCGAGGACCGCACCTGGATCTCGTTCGCTCCCGTCAACCTGGCCAACGCCACGTCGTTCACCGCCCGGGTGTCCTCCGGCGGCGTCGGCGGCAACATCGAGGTACGGGCCGGCTCACCCGCCGGAACGCTGCTCGGTACCGCGAATGTGCCGGTGACCGGCGGTTGGGACACCTACACCGAGGTGGCGACCACCCTGGCCGGGGCACCCGCGGACGAGAGCACCCTGTTTCTCGTCTTCACCGGCCCGACCGGGTTCCTGTTCAACCTCGACGAGTACTGGATCACCACGCTCGGCACCGGCGCACCGGTCGAGGGCGAGGCGTTCTCCACGCAGTCCGGCGTCGCGCCCGCCGGCCACGCCACCGCCTCCGGGGGCCGAACCCTCGGCTTCGTCGAAGGCGGAGACTGGGCCGGCTACGCCTCGGTGTCCACCGAGAATGCCCGGGCGTTCTCGGCCAAGGTGTCCTCGGAAACAGCGGGCGGCACGATCGAGATCCGGTCCGGCTCGGCCACCGGAACCTTGCTGGGGTCCGTGACGGTGCCGCCCACCGGCGGCTGGGAGAACTTCGTGGCGGTGTCGACGCTGTTGACGCCCGCCGGACCAGGCCCGCTGTTCCTGCGCTTCACCGGCGCCGGCCTGGCGCTGTTCGACCTCGACTCGTTCGCGTTGACCACCGACAGCGGCGCCACCGGTCCGATCGTTGGCAAGGGCGGTCGGTGTGTCGGTGTCCACGGCGGCAGGTCCGAACCCGGTACCCCGATCGTCTGGGCCGCCTGCGAACAGAACCCGGACCAGAAGTGGACCGTCCACGCCAATGGCACCGTACGGTCGATGGGCAAATGCCTCGACGTCGCCAACTTCAAGGTCGACAGCGGCAGCCCGGTGCACCTTTGGAACTGCAGCACGCCGCCGACCAGCAACCAGCAGTGGGTGGCGCAGCTCGACGGGCGGCTGAAGAACCCGGTGTCCGGGCGGTGCCTGGACGGCGACAACCTCACCGTCACCATGCGGCTGTGGGACTGCCACGGCGGGGCCAACCAGCGGTGGCAGCTACCCACCGCGACGTCGGCCAGGAACGACCCCCCCAATCGGCCGTTTCTGGTCCGCAACGTCGCCACCGGTAGGTGCCTCGACCTGCCCGGGTACGGCCCCGGCCGGCCTAGCCAGCCCGTCCTGCAGTACGCGTGCAACAACACCCCCGGCGACAACCAACTGTGGTTCTTCGACGACCGGGGTAGGACCGCCGACGGGCAGGTGCTCTACTCCGTGCGTAACGCCAAGGACGGGCTGTGCCTAGACGTGCCGGATTACGGCGCCGCGCCGCCGGGCAGCCGCGTGTCCCAGTATCACTGCGGCGGGCCGTACGACAACCAGTTCGTGCGGCAGGTCCAGCGCAACGGCGGCGTCTGGTTGGTCAACGACAAGAGCGGTCTGTGTCTCGACGTGGTCGGCGTCAACGTGAATGACGCCCCGCTGTCGCTGTACCACTGCAGCGACACCGACGACCACATCTGGACCCTCGAGTTCGCCGAATGACCGCACCCGCAACCAGCCACCCGCAGGTGATCATGAATATCGCCACCGCTGATTCCCCGCCGGAGTCGGTTGTCAGAAGGAGAACTCCCGCGTGAGCACCCGGACCAGCCATCCGCAGACCCGCCGCGGCACCATGATGAACCGCCTCAGCAGCGTTCGAACGACCGCGGCGCTGCTCGTGCCGGTTCTCGCCGCCACTCTCATGACCACGATGCCCAGCAGCGCGGTGGCGGCGCCCACGACGGCGACACCGGCCGATGTCAAGGGCATCAAGGTCAAGCCGGTGACGGCGACCCAGCGTCCGGAGTGGACGGCCAGCAAGCGGGAGCTCACCGAGTCGGACCTACCGGCCGACCCGGTGGTCGCGGCCGGTGCGCAGACCGTCGACCTTGCCGGCGCGGCCGCGTCGACGTCGGCCGCGCGGAGCCCTTCATTGAAGGGCGTCAAGGCGGGGAAGCTGCCGGTGTACGTCGCTGCCGCGTCGGCGCCCGCCGCGGCGGCGGACCGCGCCCCGGACGCCCGCGTCGCCGGCGGTCCGGTGCGCAAGGTGCGGGTGGAGGTCCTGGACCGCAGGTCCGCCGACGCAGCCGCGGTCAACGGTGTGGTCATGAAGCTGGCCCGCGCGGACGGTGTCCAACAGGCCGGGCAGGCCAGGGTGACGGTCGACTACCGCTCGTTCCAGGGGCTGTTCGGCGGTGACGCGCTCAGCCGCCTGCGCCTGATCCGTCTCTCCGACGGGCAGCCGGTGCCGTCGGTGAACGACCCGAAGGCCGGCACGCTCAGCGCGACTCTGTCGCTGGCGGCTGCGGGGGCGGCCAGCAGCTTCGCGGTCGCGGCGGCGCCGAGCGGCGGAAACGGCGACTACAAGGGCACCTCGCTGACACCGGCATCGACCTGGCAGGTATCCCAGCAGAATGGCTCGTTCGCCTGGTCCTATCCCATCAAGGTGCCCTCGCCGCCGGGCGGCATGGTCCCTGAGGTGGCCCTGTCGTACTCGTCAGGAGCTATCGACGGGCGCACCTCGGGGAACAACACGCAGGGGTCCTGGATCGGCGACGGCTGGGACCTGTGGCCGGGGTTCGTCGAACGCTCCTACCGGGGCTGCACCGATGACCGGGACGAGAAGGAGAAGCCGAACCCAAACAACAAGGACGTGCCGGGCGGCGACCTGTGCTACTTCAACGACAACGCCACCCTGTCGTTGAACGGTTCCGCCACCGAGCTGGTCAAGGTCGCCGGCACCGATACCGGAAACAAGGATGACAACGTTCAGTACCGCGGCGTCAGCGACGACGGCGCTCGCATCGAGATGATCCGCGACGGCCGCGACAACGGCGACGCCGATGGCACTCATTGGCGGGTCACCACGATCAACGGAACCCAGTACTACTTCGGTCGGGACAAGGGCGAGGGTGGGGCGTCGGCCGGTACGAGGACCGACTCGGTTTTCACCGCCCCGGTCTTCAGCAATCACCCGGATGAGGGCGGCTACAACAAGGATTTCGGCAAATCCCGGGTCACCCGGGCGTGGCGGTGGAACCTGGACTACGCCGTTGACCCGAACGGCAACACGATGACCTACTTCTACAACAAGGAGGTCGGGGCGTACGCCCGCGAGGGCGACGAGAACAAGCGGACCGACTACGACCGGGCGGGTTCGCTCGCGCGGATCGAGTACGGCAGCCGCCGGGACGCACCGGCGTCCGTGCGCCCCGCCGCGCGGGTCATGTTCCAGGCTGCCGACCGGTGCCTCGGCAAGTGCGTCGACGCCAACGACAAGCCGATCGCGAAGCGCTTCCCCGACGCGCCGTGGGAGCTGCACTGCGACAAGGCGCCGTGCAAGACGCAGTTCTCCCCGACGTTCTGGACGCGGAAACGCCTGTCGACGATCACGACACAGGTGTACGCGGGCACCGGCGACACCTACACCGACGTCGACTCGTGGCAGCTGGCGCAGACCTACCTGCAGGCAGGCGGTAACGAGAGCACACCGATGTGGTTGAAGAGCATCACCCACAACGGTCTGGTGACCACGGCCGGCGGCCTGGCCACCAACGACCCCGCTAGAGCGGGGCTGGTAGTGACCGATCCGACGGTGGTGTTCAACCCGAACGCCGACCTGATGCCCAACCGGGTGAACACCCCCAACGGTCACTCCAGTCTGTTCCGTAGCCGCCTTGAGACGATCACTACCGAGTCCGGCGCCCAGATGGGCATCAGTTACTCCAAACCGCACTGCGACAACGCCGCCGTGCCCAAGGCGTGGAACAACACCAAGCGGTGCTTCCCCCAGTTCTACGGCGCTGAGGGCGAAGACCCGAAGCTGGACTGGTTCCACAAGTACGTCGTCACCCGCGTCGACGTCTACGACAACACCGGCGGGTTCGAACACCAGCAGACCAACTACGACTATCTCGACAGCCCGGCGTGGGCGTACGACGACTCGGAACTGGTCGAGCCGAAGAAGCGCACCTGGGGACAGTTCCGTGGCTACGGCCGGGTGCAGGTCCGGCACGGTGTCGAGTCGGGGGTCCAGTCACGGACCGAATACCGCTACTTCCGCGGCATGGACGGCGACAAGCAACCCAAGACCGATGAACTACCACCCAAGGGCACCCCGCGTCCCGTCGATGTCGAGGACTCGTTCGGCGGCAGGATCGACGACCATCCCGCCTTCGCCGGCATGCTCCGCGAACAGATCACCTACAACGGTCGCGGCGACGGTGACTGGGTTTCCGGCACCCTGAACACCCCTGAGCACCATGGACCCACGGCGTCGACCGGGACGCTGCGGGCATGGAAGGTTCACACCGCAAACACCCGCGAGCGGATGAAGCTGTCCAACGGGCAAACCCGGTGGACGAAGAGCGTGACGAAGGTCAACGACGACAACCTCACCACCGAGGTCAACGACCTCGGCGACGAGGCTAACCCCGACGACGACCGTTGCGCCCGCACCGAGTACGCCCGCAACACCACGACGTGGATGCTCGACCGGGTCAAGCGCACCGAAAGCCTCAGCGTCAACTGCGACGCCCCCATCGAACGTCCCCGCGATGTACTCAGCGAGACCCGCACCTACTACGACAACGCCGACACCCACGGCCTGCCGCCGGTGCGAGGGCTACCTGTGCGCGCCGAGGTCCTGGACCACTGGGACGGGCAGACCGCCAGGTACGTCACCGTCGGGCGGACCGGCTACGACAGCGTCGGTCGGGTGACCTCCAAGTCCGACGCCCTGAGCCGCACCACCACGACCAGCTACACCCCCCAGATCACCGGCCCGGTCACCCGCAGCACGGTGACAAACCCGCTCGGACACACGACCACCACTGACTTCCACCCCGCGTTGGGTGTACCGGTCAAAGCCACTGACGCCAACGGGGGCATCACCCAGATCACCTACGACGGGGCAGGCAGACTTCTGGCCATCTGGGCGCCGGGCCGCGCGAAGGCAACGTACCCCAACGACCCCACCGTCAGTTACGCCTATCAGCTTCGCAAGACCGCCTCGAGTACCGTGACGACGAAGACCCTCATGCCCACCGGCAGCACGATGTACCGCACCGCCGTGACCCTTCACGACGGCCTGCTGCGCCCCCGGCAGACCCAGACCCAGACCATCAGCGGCGGCAGGGCCATCACGGACACCGTCTATGACTCCCGTGGCCAGGCGAGTTGGTCCAGCAACGCCTACTACGACATCGACAACACCGCACCCGGCACCACGTTGGTCACCGCGCACGCCCGCCCGGAAATCCCGGCCCTGACCGAGAACGTGTACGACGGGGCCGGCCGGCTCACAGACGCCAGGTTCGTCGTCAACGGCGACGTGAAGTGGCGCACCACCGCCACATACGCCGGTGAGAAGACCAGCGTCACCCCACCGCCGGGCGGTGTCGCCACCACCACCGTGGTGGATGCTCGCGGCCGCAAAGCGGAGATCCGGCACTACAAGGATCCCGCACAGGCCGGCTCCGACGACCAGGTGGCGTTCGACCGGACCACCTACGCGTACACCGACCGCGACGAACTGGCCTCCGTGGAGGGACCGGGCAGCAACACCTGGACCTACAAGTACGACCTACGCGGCAACAAGAAGTCATCGAATGATCCGGACGCCGGCAGCAGTACATTCGAGTACGACAAGGCCGGCCAGCTCACCTCCGCCAAGGACGCCCGAGGCAAGGTCGTCGCCGTCTCCTACGACGACCTGGGTCGCAAGACCACCACCCGTCAGGGCTCCCCTGACGGGCCAAAGCTCGCCGAGTGGGAGTACGACACCCTTACTTACGGCGTGGGTAAGCTCACCAAGTCCACCCGGTTCGAGTATGACAAGACGGGCGCGCAACTGGCCTACACCAACGCCATCACCGGCTATGATCCCGTCGGACGGCCGAACGGCTCAGCGGTCACCATCCCAGCGTCGAACGACGGGCTGTGCGTCTCCCGCACCCTGCAGCCGTGCACGTTCCCGCAGACCTACACCTACTGGCTCAACGGCGCGATCGAGAAGATCAAGTTTCCCGCGGTGGCGGGACTGCCCGCTGAGGACCTCAAACATCTCTACAACGAGATCGGACTACCCGGCGGGCTCCTCGGCAACAGGGTCTACGCCCAGAGCGTCGTCTACAACCAACTCGACAAGCTCATCGGGAAGAACCTGGGCGAGCACGGCACCCGGGTCGGGCTCGGATACGGCTACGACGAGCCCACCGGCCGCCTGCACAGCTTCCGCGCCATCGCGGAGAACAAGACCGACGTCTACAACATCAAATACCAGCACAACGACGCCGGCGCCATCACCGAGATCACCGACACCCCCGACGCCGGCCAACCGGCCGAAACCCAGTGCTTCAGCTACGACCACCTGTCCCGGCTCACTCAGGCATGGACACCGAAATCCCTGACCTGCGCGGTCGGTCCGGACGCGGCCGCACTGAACCAGCTGGCACCGTACTGGCGTTCCTACACCTTCGATGCCGCCGGCAACCGGAAGACCGAGGTCATCCACGGTGTCAGCGACAACACCCGGACCTACCGCTACCCCGCCTCCGGCGGCGGCCCGGGGAGCAAGCCCCACGCGGTCACTCAGGTCGATACCACCAGCGGCACCACCCAGCAGTACGCGTACGACCCGACCGGTAACACCATCTGCAGGCCCACCGGCACCACCGCCAACACGTGCGCGCCGGACGGTACGGCCGGAGCCGACAGTCAGACACTGAACTGGAACGACGAGG
>DASVVF010000506.1:0-10117 GCA_036386695.1 Catenuloplanes sp.
CCGGGCGTCGAACCCGGCCGGTACGGGGGCGCCGGCGGTGAGCGCGGCGATCAGCTCCGCCTGCCGGGCGGCCAGGGCTGCCCCGCCCGCGGCTGGCATCCCGGTCCGTCCCGGACCGGCGGAGTCCACGGTGGCGGGTGCGGCGGCGGATGCGCCGGTCCGTCCCAGCCCGGCGGAGTCCATCATGGCCGGTCCGGTCACGTCCGGCCCGGTCACGTCCGGCCCGGTCACGTGATCGTGGGGTAGCCGGAGGCCGCGGCGATGGCGTCCAGTTCACCGCGCAGGGCCCGCGCCGGTGGGTAGGCGCCGTCGCGTTCCAGCAGCAGGGCCGGCGGGCGGTGCCGGGCGCAGAGGGCCTCGACCAGCTCCAGCACGGCCGTGGGAACCGCGTCGGTGTGGGTGTCGTGGTACAGGCCGCCGTGTTCGGACCCCCCGGCGACGTGGACGTACGCCACCCGCTCCAGCGGCAGATCGTCGAGCAACCGCAGCGGGTCGGTGCCCCGGTTGCGCGCGTTGGCGTAGAGGTTGGCCACATCCAGCAGCAGCAACGCTTCGGTGCGTTCGAGGATCTCGGTCAGGAACGCGGCCTCGTCAAGCTCGTCGTCGGGCCAGTCGAACAGCGCTGCGATGGGTTCCAGCGCCAACGGCACACCCAGTTCGGCCTGGGTCCGGCGTACGTTGCCCACCACCACCTCGACGGCCTCCCGGCTACGCGGCACCGGCAACAGGTGGCCGGCCTCCACCCCACCCGCCCGGACGAACGCGATGTGTTCGCTGGCCAGGGGAGCGGCCAGCCGCTCGGCGACCGCGGCCAACTGGGCGACCCGGGCCGGTTCCACTGCCTCGGCGCCGCCGAGCGAGAGCCGTACCCCGTGCGGCACCACGGCGACGCCGCGTCGCACCAGGTCGGTCAGGCCGGCCGGCAGCGGCCCGGTCGGCTGCACCGATTCGGCGACCACCTCGGCGAAGCGTAGGCCGGGCAGGTCGGCGACGAACCCCGCGATCTCCGGCCGCCAGCCGATGCCCACGCCGCTGACCGTGCCCACGGCTGCGGTCATCCGCCGCACCCGCCGCCGCATCCGCCGCCTGAGCCGCAGGAACTCCCACCACCCGAGCTGTCGCCACCGCTGCCGCCGCCGCCAGCGGCGCTGCCGCTCGCGTCGTTGGCGTAGTTGCGCTGCACCTCGGCCTCGGTGGCGAAGGCCGGGTCCGCCGCGTAGAGCGAGGCGGTGCCGAACAGCGCGACGCCCATCGCCAGGCTGCCGGCCCCGTACGTGGCGTAGGACGGTGACTGCGTCGGCGACAGGTAGTGGTTCTCCCGGCGCAGGGCCGCCACCGCGGCCGTGCCGGCCCTGGTGGCGGCGGGCACCCGGAAGTACTGGGCCACGGCCACGAGTGCCAGCACCGCCACGATGGGGATCAGATACCCGACCGGTTTGTCGTTGTCCGCACCGGCGGCCATCCGCAGCAGACCCAGGGCGGCGACGCCGGCCAGGAGCAGGGACCAGCGCCGGGCGGCGCGGCGGACCGCCGGGCTGACGGCCAGGCCGGCGGATTCCAGCCCGGTACGCAGTTCCGTGAGGGCGTTGACGACCCAGGTGTCGGCCGACAGTGACCGGGCGCGCAGCCGCCGGCCGGCGGCGTTGAACACCGCGGTGTCCAGTGGGGTGACCCCGGCCCACAACTGTCCGGTCGGCGTGAGCGCCCCGTCCGGGCCGGTCCCGATCACGTTGGCCGCCCGTAGGCCGCCCAGCGAGGTGTACAGCGCCAGCCGGGCGCCGCCGTGCAGGTGGGCTGCCTGCTGGGGGTGCAGCTGGTGGTGGGCGGGGGCGCCGCGGCCGGCGAACAGGCGGCGGCGCGCCAGGACGGACAGCAGCACGACGGCGGCCGCCAGCAGCAGGTAGCCGATCAGGAACGCGGGGCCCGGTACGCCCCAGGTGTCACCGGCCGGCGGGGGAGGGATCATGTGCGGCTCCTGTCAGACGAGCGGGGCGACACGCTCAGTGTGCGCCATCGTCGCCATGCGTGTCGGCGCAGGTCAGGCGCGGCCGACCGGGCGGCGGACCGCCTCCTCGACGAGGTCCAGCACCCGGGCCAGGTCGCCGGCCGGGCGGCCGGTGGCCAGATGCAGGACCAGGCCGTCGTAGGCCAGTTCCAGGAACTGGGTGAGCACGTCGACCGGGACGTCGTCGCGCAGCACGCCCGCCGCGTGCTGGCGGGCCAACCGCTGCCGGGTGGCCGCGGCGATGGCCGCGGAGCGCTCCGCCCACCGGGCCGCGAAACTGGGATCGGTGCGCAGTCGCCGGGACACCTCCAGCTGGCTGCCCAGCCACCCGGCCGTGTCGGTCGAGTCGGCATGGTCGAGCAGGTCACGCATCACCTGGACCAGGCCGTTACGGGCGACGGTGTCGACCATGGCGGCGGCGTCGTCCTCGGCGACGGCGAGGAACAGGGATTCCTTGTCGCGGAAATGATGGAAGATGGCCCCTCGGGACAGGCCGGTCTCCTCTTCGAGCCGCCGCACGGTGGCGCCCTCGTAGCCGTGCCGGGCGAAGCAGGTGCGCGCCGCGGCGAGAATCTCCCGGCGGCGGGCGTCAAGCTGATGCTGGCTCACCCTGGGCACGGAGTCGATCGTGTCATGTCCGCCGGAGGGGAGCAATCCGTACGTACGGCTTGCCAGCGGGGGGTGGCCGGTGCGCGGTCGGGCCTGCTGAACGGGGGACCGCACCTCCCCTCTCCGGGCAGACGTTTGTTTACTATGTGGGACTGTTGGGACATGCCGATCGTCACGTAGGGTGCGCGGGTGCCCCTCGTGTTCCTTGCCCTGGATGACACCGTGTTGGACCGGTCCGGGGCTTTCCGCGCGTGGGCCAGGGACTTTCTGGCCGAGGTGGGCGCTCCACAGGCGGACCTCGACTGGTTACTATCCGTTGATGCTGACGGCCTGACCTCGCGCTGGGACGTCGCCGACGCGCTGCGCGACCGCTACCGCCTGCAAATGTCGTCGATGGACCTGCTGGATGAGCTCAACGAGGGGCTGCTCGACCACACCACCCTCGATCCGCTGGTCGCCTGCGCCCTGCGGATCGCCGACGACGCCGGCTGGTTACCGGTGATAGTCACCAACGGCACGGTGGAACAGCAGGAGCGCCGGATCCGGCTCACCGGCCTGGACCGCTACGTGGCTGACTGGGTGATCTCCGAGGAGGCCGGGGTCAGCAAGCCTAATCCCCGGATCTTCTCGTTGGCGGCCCAACGGGTACGGATGCGCCTGCAGGGGGCGTGGGTCATCGGCGACAGCCCCGAAGCCGACATCGGCGGTGCGGCCGCCACCGGACTGCGCAGCGTGTGGTTGCACCGGGGCCGCGACTGGCTCGACCCGCGGTTCGCTCCCACCATGGAGGCCGGCAGCCTCATCCAGGCCCTGTCGGACGTCATGGCGACCCGCTGACCGAGCCACCCGCCAGCCCGGTTCCGGCCGCCTGGTTCCGGCCGCCCGGTTCGGGCTGCCCGGCCGCAGTGGGTGGCCGGAAAACCGGTTGACCGTCGGCGGGCGGTTCCGGAAGAGTCGAGCCATCACCCGGGGGGGACCCGCCCGGGTCGGATGGAAGGGGGTCGTGATGCCTGCGATCGACACGCGCTTCACCGTGTCCTCTTCCAGCCTGACCCAGGAGATTCCGCTGTGCGTGAGCACGACCTCTTCGACCCGGCACCCACCCGCCGTGGCCGCCGTCGCTTCGACGACGATGATCCATCGTTCCTGACCTCCACCCGACCGGCCCCGCGCCTCACCACCGAACCGGACGCGCCGGACACCGGCGACGCCTGGTCGAGCTGGGACGACGCCGTGCACGGCCCGGACCCGCATCCCGACTGGCTGGTCACCGCGCTCGCGGCGGTGGACACCGAGCTCGGGGTGCTCAAGACCGGTAAGGAAGCCGACGTCCATCTGGTGCGTCGGGCGGTGCCGGACGGCGGCGACAGCTGCCTGCTGGCCGCCAAGCGCTACCGCGACCCCGACCACCGGCTGTTCCACCGCGACGCCGGCTACCTGGAGGGCCGCCGGGTCCGCCGGTCCAGGGAGATGCGGGCGATGACCAACCGGACGGCCTTCGGCCGCGAACTGGTCGCCGGGCAGTGGGCGGCCGCCGAGTTCTCCGCGCTCGCCCGGTTGTGGCAGCTCGGGCGGGACCTGGGCACCGTGTCGGTGCCGTACCCGGTGCAGCTGCGGGGAACGGAGCTGATGCTGGAGTTCGTCGGCGACCAGGCCGCCGGGCAGGCCGCTCCGCGGCTGGCGCAGCTGCGTCCCGGGCCGGCCGAGCTGGCCGCGCTGTGGCAGCAACTGCTGGACGCCCTGATGACGCTGGCCCGGGCCGGCCTCGCACACGGCGACCTGTCGGCGTACAACCTGCTGGTGCACGACGGGCGGCTGGTGTTGATCGACCTGCCGCAGATCGTGGACGTGGTGGCCAATCCGCAGGGGCCGCACTTCCTGGCCCGTGACGTGCGGGTGGTGTCGAACTGGTTCCTCGCCCGGGGACTGCCGGCTGACCGGGTCGACCCGGCCGGGTTGACCCGGTCGCTGCTCGCCGAGGCGGGGGTGCGCTAGCCGCCACGCACCGGGCACGGCTCCACCAGCCGTGCCCGGTGCGCCGGGCGTTCTACTGCAGGTAGTTCTCCACCTGCTGCGCGGCGCGGGGTTCCACCTCGTCGGGATCGTTGCCCAGTTGCCGGGCGGAGCGCCGCCGGCGCAGCAGATCCCAGCACTGGTCGAGCGCCACCTCAAGCTCAGTCAGCCGCTTGTGTTCCTCGTCGGTCGAGATCTCGCCGGTGCCGACCTGCTCGCGCAGCCGGTGCTCCTCGTCGACCAGTTCGTGGATCCGGCCCAGAATCGTCGCGTCCTCCATGCCAAGAGCCTGTCACAAGCCGGGCGGGGACGCGTGGCGGGCTCAGTCCGCGAGCCACATCCGCACCTCGAAGGTGAGCGGACTGAACATCAGAAGCAGGAAGGCGGCGCAGCCGACCGAGCCGACCAGCAGCGGCACCCAGAGCCGTGGCCGGGCCCGGACCTCGGCGCGGGCCAGCTGGCTCAGCCCCAGCACCGCCATCGGCCCGGCGAAGATCCAGCCGAAGGTGATGACCGAGGCCATGACCGCGTACAGCCAGGTGAACGGGTTCCACCAGTGGAACCCGAGGGGCAGCACGTCCTTGGGATCGACCGGGGTGCCCACCAGGACGGCGTGCGACCCCGCCTTGGCGAGGCCGGCGAGGTACAGGGCGGTCACCGCCACGACGGAGAACGCGACCACGAACAGCTGGACCGCGATGAGCAACCGCAGCCACGGCGGCGGTGCCATCGGGCGGGCCGGTGAGGCGACTGAGGTCGTCATGGCCGGCAGTCTAGCGGCGTGTGACGAGGGGCACCCGCCGGTGCGCGGGTGCCCCTCCATGTGTGCGGCGTGCCGGCGGCGCGGCCGGGCCGGCCAGCGGGTCAGGCGGCGGCGAGCATCTTGCGCAGCACGTACTGCAGGATGCCGCCGTGGCGGTAGTAGTCGGCCTCGCCCGGGGTGTCGATGCGCACCACCGCGTCGAACTCGACGCCCGTGTCGGTGCTGACCGTGACCGCCTGCGGTGTGGTGCCGGCGTTGAGCGCCTCCACTCCGGTGATGGTGAACGTCTCGGCGCCGGTCAGCTTCAGCGACTCCGCCGTCTCGCCGGCCGGGTACTGCAGCGGCAGCACGCCCATCCCGATCAGGTTGGAGCGGTGGATCCGCTCGTACGACTCGGCGATGACGGCCCGGACGCCGAGCAGCATGGTCCCCTTGGCCGCCCAGTCCCGTGACGAGCCGGAGCCGTACTCCTTGCCGGCCAGGATGACCAGCGGGATGCCGGCCTCGACGTAGGCCTGCGCGGCGTCGTAGATGAAGCTCTGCTCGCCGGTGAGGTGGTTGACCGTGAAGCCACCCTCCACCCCGGGGACCAGCTGGTTGCGCAGCCGGATGTTGGCGAAGGTGCCGCGGATCATCACCTCGTGGTTGCCGCGCCGGGAACCGTACGAGTTGAACTCGTGCTTGGGCACCCCGTGCTCGGCCAGGTACCGGCCGGCGGGGGAGTCGGCCTTGATCGAACCCGCCGGTGAGATGTGGTCGGTGGTGACCGAGTCGCCGAGCTTGGCCAGCACCCGAGCCCCGGCGATGTCGCTGACCGGCTGAGGCTGCGGCGCCATGCCCTCGAAGTACGGGGGCTTGCGGACATAGGTGGAGGCGTCGTCCCAGGCGAAGGTGTTGCCGGTCGGGGTGGGCAGCGACTGCCAGCGTTCGTCGCCGGCGAACACGTCGGCGTAGGCGGCGCCGAATCCGGCTGCGCCGATCGCCGAGGCGATCACCTCCTGGATCTCCTGCGCCGAGGGCCAGATGTCGCGCAGGTAGACCGGCTCGCCGTCGGAACCCGTGCCCAGCGGCTCGGTGACCAGGTCGACGTCCATGCTGCCGGCCAGCGCGTACGCCACCACCAGCGGCGGCGACGCCAGGTAGTTCATCTTCACGTCCGGGTTGATCCGGCCCTCGAAGTTGCGGTTGCCGGACAGCACCGACACGACGGTGAGGTCGTGCTCGTTGACGGCCGCGGAGGTGCTCTCCGGCAGCGGTCCGGAGTTGCCGATGCAGGTGGTGCAGCCGTAGCCGACCAGGTGGAAGCCGAGCTTCTCCAGGTACGGCGTCAGGCCGGCCCGGTTGTAGTAGTCCATCACCACCTTGGAGCCCGGGGCCAGGGTGGTCTTCACCCACGGCTTGCGGTTGAGCCCGCGCTCGACGGCGTTGCGGGCGAGCAGCGCGGCCCCGATCATCACCTGCGGGTTGGAGGTGTTGGTGCAGGAGGTGATCGCGGCGATCACGACCGCGCCGTGGTCCAACTCGAACTCGGTGCCGTCCTCACCGACCACCCGGGTCGGCTTGGTGGTCCGGCCGCCGGCGCCGACCGCGGCGGTGATCAGGTCGCGTGGCTTGTCGGCCGGGTCCTCTTCGTGGCCGTTGATCGCCGGGGGGTCGCTGGCCGGGAACGAATCGGCGCTGGCCTCGTCGGCGTGCCCGGCCACCCCGTACGGGCGTTCCTGCTGCGGCACGCCGGGCTTGCGGCCGGCGTCGCCGCCGGTCTGGTCGTCGGAGACGTAGTCGGTCAGCGCCGAGCGGAACAGCGTCTTGGCGTTGCCCAGCGGCACCCGGTCCTGTGGGCGCTTGGGCCCGGCCAGGGACGGCTCGATGGTGCCCAGGTCGAGCTCGAGGCGCTCGGAGTAGTTCGGCTCGTGCGCCGGGTCGTGCCAGAGGCCCTGCCGCTTGGCGTACGCCTCGACCAGCGCCACCTGCTCCTCGGTGCGCCCGGTGAGCTGCAGATACTTGATCGTCTCGGCGTCGATCGGGAAGATCGCGACGGTGGAGCCGTACTCCGGTGACATGTTGCCGATGGTGGCCCGGTTGGCCAGCGGTACGGCGGCCACGCCGGGACCGTAGAACTCCACGAACTTGCCGACCACCCCGTGCTGGCGCAGCATCTCGGTGATGGTCAGGACCAGGTCGGTGGCGGTGGTGCCGGCCGGCATCTCACCGGCGAGCTTGAAGCCGACGACCCGGGGGATCAGCATGCTGACCGGCTGGCCGAGCATGGCCGCCTCGGCCTCGATCCCGCCGACGCCCCAACCCAGCACCCCGAGGCCGTTGACCATGGTGGTGTGCGAGTCGGTGCCGACCACGGTGTCCGGGTACGCCTGCCCGCCGCGTTCCATGATGGTGCGGGCCAGGTACTCGATGTTGACCTGGTGCACGATGCCGGTGCCCGGGGGGACCACCTTGAACTCGTTGAACGCCGTCTGTCCCCAGCGCAGGAACTGGTACCGCTCGCGGTTGCGCTCGTACTCCAGCTCGACGTTGCGCTCGAAGGCGTCCTCGCGGCCGAACAGATCGGCGATCACCGAGTGGTCGATGACCAGCTCGGCGGGGGCGAGCGGGTTGACCTTGGTCGGGTCGCCGCCGAGGTCGCGGACCGCCTCGCGCATGGTGGCCAGGTCGACCACGCACGGCACGCCGGTGAAGTCCTGCATCAGCACCCGGGCCGGGGTGAACTGGATCTCCACGCTGGGCGCGGCGTCGGGGTCCCAGCCCCCTAGGGCCCGGATGTGGTCGGCGGTGATGTTCGCGCCGTCCTCCGTCCGCAGCAGGTTTTCCAGCAGGACCTTGAGGCTGTACGGCAGGCGGTCGTGCCCGGCCACCGTGTCGATCGTGAAAATCTCGTAGCTCGCGTCGCCGACGCGTAGCTGGTTCTTCGCACCGAAGGTGTCGAGGCTGGCCACGTCGTACTCCTTCACCGGGTAGTCCATTGCAGTCTTTCGCACGGGTTACCGCGACAGGCGCCTTAGGCGACACTTACCTGGGCGGTATCTAAACCGTACGTCCGTCTTGTTATGGATGCAAGCCCGGACGGGCCGGCAAATCCCCGCCCGTGGGCGCGTGACCTGGGGGTGCGCCGGCGCGATAGTCCGGTGTGCGTGTGCCCCGACCTGCCCAAGGTGTGGCGATGTCCGCTGCGCTGCCCGGGCCGGTGCCGCCGGCCGTAACGCACCACCCGGGTCGGCCCGGGGTATCCGGATGGTGGGACAGCGGTTGGTGCGCGGCGGCGGCGCTGGGCCTGCTCACCGTCGGCGTGCTGCTCAGCGCCCAGGTGCCGCCCGGCGCGCTGCTGACCTTCGCGGCCTACCTGACCGGCGCGGTCACGCTGCCCGGCACGCTGCTGTGGCGGGCGCTGCGCGGCGGCTCCGGGCTGCTCGTCGCCGACCTGGCCGCCGGCACGGCAGTCGGCTACGCCCTGGAGGTGTTCGGCTACCTGCCGGCCCGCGCGCTCGACCTGCCGCACCTGGTGGTGGCGCTGCCGGCGACGGTGCTGGTGATCTTCGTCGGGATTCCCCGGCTGCGCCGGTACTGGCGCGGCGGCGGGCACCGGGTGCCGCTGCGGTGGGCGTGGGCCGTCGCGGCGGTACTGGCGGTGCTGCTGCTGGTCAGCGCCGCGGTGTTCTACCGGGCACACGGCCTCGGCGGAGCCGCCGCCGACAGCCTCAACGTCGACGTGCCGTTCCACCTGGCGCTGGCCGGGGAGCTCAAACACCACGTCGCCCCCACCATCCCGTACGTGTTCGGTGAGCCGCTGCGCTACCACTGGTTCGTCTACGCCGACCTGGCGGCGACCAGCTGGTCCACCGGCATCGACCTGCGGGTGCTGCTGCTGCGGCTGTCCCTGCTGCCGATGCTGGCCGCCGCCACGGTCGCGGTGGCGGTCACCGCCGGGGAACTGGTCAACCGGCACGGCAACCAGCGGGCCGCCGGCCGGGACCGGTGGTGGCCCGGGCCGGTGGCCGCCGCCGTCGGGCTGTTCGCGGTGGCGCCCATGCCGTACCCGTGGCGGGCCGCCGCCCTGCCCACCGAGGGCAACCTGCTCGACGGCACCTGGCTGAGCCCCACCCAGGCGTTCGGCGCGGTCTTCGCCGTGCCGGTGCTGCTGCTGCTGATGGAGCTGACCCGCCGGCCGGCGCAGCCCGGCCCGGTGGTCGGCCGGTGGCTCCTGCTGGGGCTGCTGCTGGCCGCGCTGGCCGGGGCCAAGGCCACGTTCCTGCCCATGCTGTTGGCCGCGCTGCTGGTGGTCGCCGGCGGGCAGTGGCTCACCGGCCGGACCCTGAACCGGCCCGCCGTGCTGGCCGCCGGTCTGGTCGGTGTCGTGCTGGCGCTGGCGCACCTGCTGCTGTTCCGCGGCACCGCCGCCGGCCTGGTCCTGGCCCCGTTGGACGCGGTGCGCCGCACCGGCGTCAGTCTGGCCACCGGTCTGGCCAGCGGCCCGGCCGGCTCCGGCGCCGTGGCGGTGGCGCTGCTGCTGTGCGCGCTGGGCTGGGTGGTGATGTGGGCCGGCGCCGCCGGAATCGTCGGTGCCCGGCCGCTGGCCGACCCCGCTGTGCTGCTGCACCTGGGGATGGCCGGGTCCGGCGTCGGGGCCGCGTTGACCTTCGGCCACGGGTCCGCCAGCCAGCTCTACTTCTTCTGGTCCGCCCGCCCCAGCCTGGCCCTGCTCGTGGCGGCCGGCC
>DASVVF010000507.1:0-2450 GCA_036386695.1 Catenuloplanes sp.
ACGGCAAGGCGGCGCCCTGGCTCGCCCGCGGCGGGTCCCCGGCGGCCGGATCACCGCCGGGTCCGCTGGTCGGGTGGACTGTTCACTCATCTTTCACGCGGCCGGGTGGGGGCTTCCGGCTCTTCCTGTTGATCGATGGATTTGAGAGGTTACTAGCGCAGCGTGGTCATGTGATTGCGAAGGGTGGCGATGGCGATGCGTGCTGATGTGCTGACGGGTCCGGCTCCGTGGGCGGTGGACCGCTTCGGATTCACCATCGCCGCCGAGCTCTGGGTCAGGATCCCGGCGGCGCTCGCCGCGGCCACCCGCCGGGCCGCGACCGTGCGCCGGGCCGCGCGGACCGCCGCCGCGGACGCGGTGAGTGACCCCCGATGGCCGGCGCCCTACGAGGAACTGGGCGCCCACCTGCGTGGTGTGCCGGATGCGTCGATCACGCGCTCCCCCCGCGCCCGGTACCAGCTGGTCGTGGTGCGTAACCACGTCGTCCTGCCCTGGTGCTACGGGGCGACCGGTGCGGTGTCGATGCGCGACGCCCGGCCCGGCGGATCGTTCGGTCGACTGGGCCGGGAACTGCTCTACCGCTTCGGCGGACCGCGACACCGCCGGCCGACCGAGCCGGGGCTGCCGCGCGACGAGGCCGACGAGCACGACGTCGCCGAACTCAGCGAGATGCTGGGGCGGCTCGACCCGGCGCCCAGGGTCCTGATCGCCGGCTATGCCGGGACCGCCGAAGACGGGCTGCTGCGGGTGTGCCTCGGGGAGGCGGTCCCGGTCGAGCCCGGCGCTCTGAGCTGGCGCCACCTGGAGGACCTGCCGCTGCCACCGCCGACCATCCCGCGCCCCCGGCGGCAGCAGTTCCCGTGACGCCGAGCCCACCGTGGGAACCCTGATTGGGCGATTCCTCCGATGGTCCGGAAACCGGTCATCGCTATTGACAGTGATCTTCCCGACTCATAAAGTCAAATCGGCCCTTAATGAATCGACGGCACGGCCGTCCGATCCACTGCAGGTCTGGCGGTCGAGCCCATAAGGTGCGCGTCGGACCAGTCGGCCAGCGCCCATCGCGCAGCGCGGCGCAGCGGCAGAGTTGAGATCGTCCCCACTGGTCCGGCGGTGAGCCGGCCCCCGAGGAGAATCGCGTGGAAAGCCATGCAGGGCACCTTCCTGAGTGATGCCCCAGGTGGAGCAGGAAATGAGCTCACGGTGCACAGTGCCGCAGTTTCGCCCGGTGTTGGTAACGGCCTATTGGTGGCATCCCGGCGAATGTCGGTTCCGAAACTGCCATCGAGTATTCCTACGAGTTCGCGACGGGGTGGACCGCACAGTGCGTCGAGACAACATCACGGCGAAGTGGGACTGCTTTCAACCCGCTTACCAGAGGCCCGGAACGCCGTTGCAGCTCGCCTGGCGGGGTACCCGGCCGGACCGGCCGCTGGCCCCATGGAAGGTCCGCTTCCACTCCCGGGGATACGCCAGGGGCAGGTGCACCCTGGACATCGCCCTGTCGAGCTTCGTGGTCGGCGCCCTGACGGTCGCGCTGAACGGGCAGGCGATCGCCATCTTCCAGCGGTTGGCCGGCCCGGGCGGAGTGCCGTACCAGCCCGGCGCGCGCGGCGGAACCCACCGACAGTTGCCGCCGGTCATCTTCCCCGCCGCGCTGGTCAACCGCGGTGAGAACGTCCTCACGCTGCTGCCGGCCCGGCCCGAGCGGGTGTCGTGGACCGTGACCGGCGAGCTCGTGGATCATCCGGAAGGCACGGCCCGGATCAGGTACGACGTCATCCGACTGCGGGTGACCCACCAGCCCGGCGACGGGTGACCCACCGCCGGCGAGCGCTGGATGCCCCCAGGTGGTACGCACAGCCGCGCGGCAATCGTTCGGCGGGCGGGGTCCGGTCGCCGGACCCGCGCGGCGCGGTGACCGGGGACCGTTGTGCTGTCCTGGGCAGGCAACTGTCGTTACGGTGACCCCATGGTGCAGACACCGTGGTGGGGACTGCCGCTCGTGGCGGTGCTGTTCGCTCTGGGGGGTGTCCTGGTGACCGCGCTGGTGACGAGCCGCACCGTGCGGGCCAGCCGGCAGCGCTCGGCCGAGAACCGCTGGTACACCGACCGCTGGTCGGCGTACGTGACGCTCCTGGCGGCCTTCCAGCGCTCCCTGGCGCGGATGCGACGCGGCTTCGAGGAGGGCACCCGGACGCCGGATCTGATGCTCTACCACAGTGAGGTTGGCGCGGCGCTGGCCCAGGTCCGCCTGGTCGCGCCCCTGCCGGTGCGCAACGCGGCGCTCGCGGTGCACCGGCTGATCGAGGACATCCACCAGCCGCGGGCGGCGCCGTCCGCCATCGCCGGCGCCGAACCGGAGTTTCTGGAGCGGCTGGCGCACGTCCCGCTGTTGCTGCAGGCATTCGAGGTGGCGGTCCGCGAGGACCTGGACATCGACCCGAACC
>DASVVF010000508.1:0-3818 GCA_036386695.1 Catenuloplanes sp.
CCCACCGGGACGCGCCGCCCCCGGGGGCGCGGCAGTCGCCGCCGCAGCGGCCGGGCCCCGCTTGGCCCGCGCCGGCGGCCGGCTGGGACCCGCACCCGCCGCCTCCGGGATACGCGCCACCCCGGGGGTACGCGTCGCCCCCCGGCCAGGTGGCACCAGGCGGCTGGCCGGCCCACCCACCCCAGCCGGGTCAGCCGGGCTGGCCGGGTCAACCGGGCTGGCCGGGTCAACCGGGCTGGCCGCCTCAGCCGGGCTGGCCGGGTCAGCCGTACCAGCCGGGTCCCACCCATCCAGGGGCGTACGCCATGCCGGCGCTGAGCCCGGCGGGTCAGCCGCTGGCCAGCCCTCTCGACCGGCTGGCGGCGTACCTGATCGACGGCGCCATCTTCTCCGTGGTCGCCCTGGTGCTGTTCCTGCCGGTCCTGGTCGTCTTCGCCGTGGCGTACCTGCCCGAGCTGACGGCGGTGCCGGCCGAGGGGCCCCTGCCGGTCGATGCGTTCAGCGACCTGTTCGTGCCGTTCCTGCTGTTGGAACTGGGTTTTCTGCTGGTGGTGATGGCGCTCTACTACATCTATTACGTCGAGATGATGTTCCGGTCCGGGCAGACCATCGGCAAGAAGGTGCTGAAGATCCGGGTGGCGCCGCTCGACCCCGCCGGCCGGCTGACCCGCGGGATGGCCGCCCGACGTTATCTGGTCGAGATCGTGGCGGGCACCCTGGTGCCGGGCCTGATCTACCTCGACGGGCTGTGGCAGTTCTGGGACAAGCCGTACCAACAGTGCCTGCACGACAAGTGGGCCCGGACCGTCGTGGTGAAGGCGGTGCCCCGATGACCGGCATCGAACCCGGTTGGTACAAGGATCCCGCCGACCCGGTGACCCAACGCTACTGGGACGGCGGGGGCTGGCTGGGTGACCCGATCCCGGCCGACGCCACCCCGCCGGACGGCCCGCCACCGCAGCAGCCGCCAGCGGCCGCCGCCCCGCCCGGCACCGCCATCCCGACCACCCCTGGCACCGGCCATGCCGACCCGGCGCACCCGATCGGGACGCCCGGGGCCATCGGCGCACCGCAGCCCCCCGGATCAACGCCCCCCGGGTCAACGCCCCCCGGGTCAACAACCACCGGATCGCCACCTCCCGGCCCGGGCCAGCCACCCCCCGGCTGGACCGGCACCCCACCCCCGGGCTGGACCGGCACCTCACCCCCCGGCTGGACGGCGCCGCCACCCCCGGGCTGGCCCTATCCGCCGCCGCCCGGGTGGGTACCACCGCTACCGAGGCCGCACGGCTACACCCTGGCGGCGTACCCGGCCCGGTTGGTGGCCCGGATCATCGACTGCCTCGCGGTGCTGGGGCTCAACGTGGTGGTCAACTCGTGGTTCGTCTGGCAGTACGTGCAGGAGATCACCCCGGCCCTGCGCAACGCCCAGGGCAACGCCTTCGACTTCTCCCGGCAGAGCAGCGCGCGGGAGCAGTACCTGATCTACACGATCCTGATCATCGCGACCGCGCTGTGGATGGCGTACGAGGTGCCCGCGCTGGGCACCACCGGGCAGACCCTCGGCAAGCGGATCATGCAGATCAAGGTGGTGCCGATCGAGAAGGATCAGCCACTGGGCTACGGGCGGGCGTTCCGGCGCTGGGGACGGCTCGGGCTGTGGACCCCGCTGTGGGCGTGCTGCATCGGCTTCATCTTCCAGGTGGTTGACTCGATGTCGATGCTCTGGGACAAACCGCTGCGCCAGGCGTTCCACGACAAGGCCGCACGGACCGTGGTGATCCAACTGCCGCCGCCCGCCGCCCGAGGCGACGCCGGAGCCCGGACCGACGCCCCGCACCGCCCCGACGCTGGCGACAACCCCACCGGAGGCCCCCGATGAGTCGGCTGACCCGCCCCGACCTCGACGCAGTACCCAGCTACGTACCGGGTCGCAGCCCGGTCGACGTGGCCCGCGACCTCGGCCTGCCGGAGGCGATCAAACTCGCCAGCAACGAGGTGCCGTACGGGCCGCTGCCCGGGGTCGTGGAGGCGGTCACCGCTGCGGTCGGCAACATGCACCGCTACCCCGACATGGGGGTGGTCGCCCTGCGTGAACGGTTGGCCCAGCGGTACGGAGTGGTCACCGACCGGATCGCCACCGGCTGCGGCTCGGTGGCCCTGTGCGAGCACCTGGTCCGGGCCACCTGCCTGCCCGGGGACGAGGTCGTCTACCCGTGGCGCTCCTTCGAGGCGTACCCGATCATCGTCGCGACCAGCGGCGCCACCAGCGTGCGGGTGCCCAACCTGGCCGACCACGGCCACGACCTGGCGGCGATGGCCGACGCCGTCACCGACCAGACCCGGATGGTCCTGGTCTGCAACCCGAACAACCCGACCGGTACGAGCGTGCGCCACGCCGACCTGGACCGGTTCCTGGACCGGGTGCCCGACGACGTGCTGGTGGTGCTGGACGAGGCGTACCGGGAGTTCGTGACCGACGAGCAGGTCCCCGACGGCCTCGCCGCCTACGCCGGGCGCCCGAACGTCGCGGTCCTGCGCACGCTGTCGAAGGCGTGGGGTCTGGCCGGACTCCGGGTCGGGTTCCTGGTCGCGCCGCCTGAGGTGGCGACCACCGTGCGCAAGGTGGTGACGCCGTTCTCCACCAGCCTGGCCGCCCAGGCAGCCGCGCTGGCCGCGCTCGACCAGGAAGCCGAGGTGCGCCGCCGGTGCGCCGAGGTCATCGCCGAGCGGGACCGGGTCAGCGAGGCGCTGCGCAAGTCGCTGCCCGAGCTGCCGGAGAGCCAGGCGAACTTCGTCTGGCTGCCGCTCGGGGCGCGGGCCGCCGCGTTCGGGGCGGCCTGCGAGGCGCGCGGGGTGATCGTGCGGCCGTTCCCGGGCGACGGGGTTCGGGTCACCATCGGCACCCCACCGGAGAACGACGCGTTCCTGGCCGCCGCCGAGGCCGCCCTGTCCTGACCTCGCCGGGACCGGGCCCCGGCGGGGTTACGCGGTGGTGGCCGGGTCGCCGTCCGAGTGGGCGGCCTGCCTGGTGGCGGCACGGCCGAGGTCGTGCAGGTCACGGCGCAGGGCGCTCTCGACGGTGCGGGCGGCGAGGCCGCCGAAGATGAGGGCGAGCAGGCGCCCACCCCGGCGGGTCGGTGCCCCGTCCTGGACCACGGTGACCATGGTGCCGCCCTGGTGGCGCCCCTCGGCCACCGGCGTGAACGTGTAGGTCATGCGGTAGTCGGCGCCGATGCCGGGAGAGGCCACCACGAAGCGCTCGGGTGGGGTGCACTCGCTGACCCGGAACTCCTCGGTCACCTCGCCGCCGTCGGACATGGTGCGGGTCTCGGTCCACGCCGTGCCGGCGCCGAACGGGCCCGGGGTGATCTGTTCGACCCGTCCGACGGTGGAGAGCCACTCACAGCGTCCGGCCAGGTGGGTGAACACCCGCCACACGTCCTGGACGGGCGCTTCCACCAGCCGTGTCACCGCCACCGTCGACATGCCGCAGCCTCCCGGCTCCACCGTACGCGGGCGGCGTCCGTCTGCATACCGCATCTCGCCGAGAGTGACTCACCCATCACCGCCGTCGATGGACGCGGTGATCGTGCCGGTGACCTCGCCGAGGCCCACGTCCAGGCCACCCGGCCCGGGGGCGGTGCCGGTGATCGTCACGGTGTCGCCGTCCTCCAGGAAGGTCCGCGTCGAGCCGTCGGCCAGTCGTACCGGCTCGGTGCCGCCCCAGCTCAGTTCCAGGAACGAGCCGGTCTGCGCGCGCCCCGGCCCGGAGACGGTCCCGGAGGCGAACAGGTCCCCGGTACGCAGGGCGGCAC
>DASVVF010000509.1:0-5320 GCA_036386695.1 Catenuloplanes sp.
CGGGCTGCGGCCGGCGGGCGGGTGAGCGGGCGGGCGGGCGAGGTGAGCGGGCGGGCGAGCGAGGTCAGCGGGCGCGGCGGGGCCCGGTGGAGACCACGATCGACCCGGTGGCGCGGTCATGCAGGCCGCGCCGCAGCCCGTCCATGATCAGGGTGGGCACGACCAGGCACAGCAGGACGCCGCGCAGCAGCGCCCGGGGTATCCCGATCCGGCCGCCGTCGGCGAACGACACGCAACGCAGCCGGGTGAGCGCCATGCCGGGGGTCTGGCCGAACAACCCCAGGAAAAATCCGTACTCGACGATCAGGACGGCCAGCGGCCAGGCGTCGCGGGTGGGGTCGCCGAGGAAGTTCGACGCGAACAGACAGAGCAGCCAGTCGATCATCAGGGCGCCGAACCGCAGGGCGAGGCTGGGCACATCGGAGGGCCCCCACGGCGGCGCCGGGGCGGTGGTGGGGGGCTGGTCGTCGCGCGGTGTGCTCACGGGCTGCCAGGGTACCGCGATCGCGCGGTGAGCGGCCCACGACGGTCGACCCCCGACGTTGCGGGACAACCTCCACATATGTGTCGGTCCGTGTAACGTCCCTGGGGTGGTCTTCACCACGGCCGCTCGGTATATCCGGCACTCCGCTGGCGACGTAACACGGCGGAAACAATGGAGACATGCCTGGGCAACCGCACGGCCATAACGTCGCCTCCGAGCCTCGACCCGCGGCGGCGGGCCGCCTCAGCCAGATCAGTGACGTGCCAGGAGGACGTGTGTTCGCCAATCCCGAGGAACTCCTGCGATACCTCAGAGACGAGGACGTGAAGTTCGTCGACGTTCGGTTCTGTGACCTGCCCGGTGTGATGCAGCACTTCAACATGCCGGTGGAATCGTTCGACGACAGTGTCATCACTGACGGCCTCGCCTTCGACGGATCGTCGATCCGGGGCTTCCAGGCCATCCACGAATCCGACATGCTGCTGCTGCCGGACGTCGCGACGGCGTTCGTCGACCCGTTCCGGGTGCAGAAGACGCTGGCGCTGAACTTCTTCATCCACGACCCGTTCACGCGGGAGGCCTACTCGCGTGACCCGCGCAACGTGGCCAAGAAGGCCGAGGCGTACCTGGCCTCCAGCGGCATCGCCGACACCGCGTACTTCGGCGCCGAGGCCGAGTTCTACATCTTCGACTCGATCCGGCACGAGACGTCGCCGCACCAGGCGTTCTACTACATCGACTCGATCGAGGGCGCCTGGAACACCGGCCGCGAAGAAGCGGGCGGCAACCGCGGTTACAAGACTCCGTACAAGGGCGGCTACTTCCCGGTGTCGCCGGTCGACCACTACTCCGACCTGCGCGACGCGATGGTGCGTCGGCTGATCGATGTCGGGTTCACCGTCGAGCGCGCGCACCACGAGGTCGGCACCGCCGGCCAGGCCGAGATCAACTACAAGTTCTCGACCCTGCTGCACGCCGGTGACCAGCTCCAGCAGTTCAAGTACATCATCAAGAACACGGCCTGGGAGAACGGCAAGACCGTCACGTTCATGCCCAAGCCGCTGTTCGGTGACAACGGTTCCGGCATGCACACCCACCAGAGCTTGTGGCTGGGCGGCGAGCCGCTGTTCTACGACGAGACCGGCTACGCCGGCCTGTCGGACATGGCGCGGTGGTACATCGGCGGCCTGCTGCACCACGCACCGTCGCTGCTGGCGTTCACCAACCCGACCATCAACTCGTACCGGCGCCTGGTGCCGGGCTACGAAGCGCCGGTCAACCTGGTGTACTCGCAGCGCAACCGCTCGGCCTGCACGCGCATCCCGGTGACGGGCAGCAACGCCAAGGCCAAGCGCGTCGAGTTCCGGGTGCCCGACCCGTCGTGCAACCCGTACCTGGCCTTCTCGGCGATGATGATGGCCGGCCTCGACGGCATCAAGAACAAGATCGAGCCGGCGGACCCGATCGACAAGGACCTCTACGACCTGCCGCCGGAGGAGTGGGGCAGCGTCAAGCAGGTTCCCGGCTCACTGCCGGCGGTGCTCGACTCGCTCGAGGCCGACCACGAGTTCCTGACCGCCGGTGGCGTCTTCACCGACGACCTGATCTCGACCTGGATCGACTACAAGCGGACCAACGAGGTCGACCCGGTGCGCCTGCGCCCGACCCCGCACGAGTTTGCCATGTACTACGACTGCTGACCTTCCTCAATTCTCTGACCAGGGCGAACGCTCCCTGATCTGATCTTGGGAACAGGTTCGACAGACAGTGACGAACGGCGGTCATGCCCGGCTCCGGCCAGGCGTGGCCGCCGTTTCGGCTATCCTCGTTCGCCTATCCATCGGCACCTACCTGCACGTGTCGTCGGTACTCGGCGGCCTCAAACCGGCCAACGACGCCGTCATGTCGCAGTCATCACCTGTCGATGGCGTTCCGCAAAGCTGTCTCATCCGATCAACCGGTAGGGCCGGGTTGGCCGCCGTGTGTTCGGCCAGTTCGGGATCGTCGAGTAGCGCGGTGATCCGGAGTGTGGGCAGGAGCGGACAGGCCGCCATGGCCTGCCGCACACCGGGGTCCGGATCCGCGCACAGCCGCTCGACGAGCGCCGGGTCGGCGTGCGGGTCGAGGGCGACCAGCCGCCGTACGACGGGGTCGGGGTGGTTCGCGAAGGCGGCCAGACCGTCGGTTGGGAACTGTGGGAGTGCACTGAGCCGCTCCCGGCCACAACGGTGGTACTCCAGGAAGCAACGCAGCAGCAACGCCGGCGGGGCGCCCGGGTGATGCTGGGCCAGCAGCACCCGTACGCCAAGGTCGGGGTCGTCGGCCAGGACGGCGACGAGGTACGCGGGTAGTTCGGGGTTGCGGGCCGCTCGACGGCGGAGCAGTGGGTTGACCGAACCGGCCCATCGCAGCGCATCGGTCAGCGGTGGCACTCTTCCGTAGCAGCCGTGCAGGCACGACCGGACGGGGCCGAAGTGACCGTCGCCGTCAGCGGTGGTGACATCGATGTCGATGCCGGCCCGGTCCTGCTCGGTGAGTCCTGGATGGACGGAGACCGCGGTCCGGACCTCGACCTCGGGATCGGCGGCGAGTTCGAGCAATTGGTCACGGCTCAGGTCGGCGCGGGCGGCGAGCTGTCGGCGGACCTGGGTCGAGGGGTGCCGCAGCAGTGCCCGCACCACATCCGGTGGGGTGGTCGGGTTCGGACCGACGAAGTACAGGGCCTCCGTGTCGTCGCTGGCGACCACCTGGTCGACCAGGGCCCGGGACAGCGGGCGCTGGAGCACGGCCCAGAACGCATGGCAGTAGTGGCTGGGCAGGTCGGCGGGCCGCATCGGCCGCTCACCCTCGGCGATGGCGGCGGCGGTGACCGCCCGGATATCCGGCACCGGGTCGGCCAGCAGGGTCGCCCGCGACGACTCGTCCAGCAAGCTGGCGACTTCGCCGACGCGCCGGCGCACCCGTGGATCGGGATGCGCGACGCCGAGTCGGTGCGGGCGCAGGTCCCACCCCATCGCGTCCAGAAGCTCACCGAGCAGTTCCTCGGTGGTGAACATCGATCCCGGGCCCGGTTCCTGGATCCGGGTCAGGAGCGGGATCAGCACCTCGTCGGAAAGCGGCTGCTGCCCCGGGCCGCCGAAGGCCCGTACCGTCACCTGCCAGTCCGGGTCGGTCAGCAACCGGTTCCGCAGGTCCGTGTCCACCCGGGGATGCGCGGCCAGCGTGCCGCGGACCATCTGCAGCGGATGGCGCAGCATCGCCTCCTGCACCGGCCGCGGCAGGTCGCGGCGGTCCTTCAGCCCTTGGCACGCTGGCGACGGTGCCGCATCGAGCAGGCTGAGCAGCACGTCCGGCGGCGCCGCGGGATTTCTCGCCAACCCGCGCAGCGTCGAGTCAGCGCAACGTGGCCGATCCGTCGAGGCCTCACCGGTCACTGGTCACCCCCTCAGCCCGGTACGGCGGCCTCGGGGTGTTCGACCGCCTTGCCGGCGGCCCGCGTGCGCCGCACGTAGCGCACCGTCCACCAGATGACGTACAGGGTCATCAGGATCGCGCCCGGCCCCTTCACGTACCGCACCAGGCCGCTGCCGTCGGGCATGACCATGAACGCCGACACGGCGCAGACGGCGACGATCCAGCCGGTGCGCAGGGTGGTCGCGGCGAGCAGCACCAGCGGCCAGGTCATGTACCAGGGGTGCACCAGCGGGGAGAACGCCACCGTGGCCACCATCGCCAGCGCGGCGCCGTACAGCGGTGCGTACGCCGGACGTCCTTCGCCCGGGATGGCGCGGAACCACAGCACGACGAGGGTGACCGCGAGCAGGATCACGCCGATCGTCCGGGTCACCCCCACCGCGTCGATGTCCGCGCCGAAGAGCCAGGCGATGTAGTTGGTCGTCATGCCGACCGCCGTGGGGGGTGAGGTCCACCACACCAGGACACCGCCGCCGGAGATGCCGGCGATCCAACCGATGCCCAGGCCGGCCCAGAGGGTGACGCCGACGAACGTGGCGATCGCCCCGGCGGCCACCCATCCGCCGTCGCGGATCAGGGACCGGACCCGGAACGGGCCCGCGACGGCGGCCAGGGCGGCGAACGGCAGCACCCCGATGGCGATGGCCTTGATGGCGACCGCCATGGCCAGCAGGATGCCGCCGAGCAGCAGCGGGCCCGGCCGTCCCGGCCAGGTGACGATGAGGGCCAGGCCGGCCGCGATCAGTCCGAGCATCAGCGCGTCGCTGTGCGCGCCGGCGATGAAGTGCAGGGCGACCAGTGGGCTGGCCAACGCCAGCCAGACAGCCCGCTCGGCGGGTATGCCGCACCGGCGGGCCAGCACCGGCAGGCACAGCCCGGTCAGCACCACACCGGCCACGGCGATCAGCCGGAACAGCGCGATGATCGTCGTCAGGGACCCCCCGAGCTTCACCACCGCACTGGCCAGCAGCACGAACAGGGGGCCGTACGGCGCCGGGCTGTCCCGCCAGATCACCGAGATGGAATCCAGCCAGGGACACGGCAGCGCGGAGACCCCGACCTGGTACGGGTTGAGCCCGGCCCCGTAGGAGATGCCCTGGCAGGCGTACGAGTAGACGTCCCGGCTGCCCAGCGGTGGCACCACCAGCATCGGGGCGAGCCACAGGATGGTGGTGACCACGACCCAGCGCATCGACGGCACCCCGTCGCGCGCGGCCCACCACGCCCAGGCCAACGCGGCGGTGCCGATCAGCCAGGAACTCAGGATGAGCGCGCCGTGCGGCCCACGGGCGACACTGAGCGGGGTGGCGATCAGCTCGGAGTGCGGCAGCGCACCGCCGAGGTACGCGGTGACGGTCAGCA
>DASVVF010000510.1:0-2058 GCA_036386695.1 Catenuloplanes sp.
AGCCCCCGGCCACCGCCCGCCGCACCACCCTCGACGCCCAGCCGGGCCCGGGCACCGGGCTGGGCCCGGGCCGCCCGACCGGATCCGGACCGCCGGCCGGCTGGGCGCTCCGGTACGACAGCGGCCCGCACGACTTCATCGGACGACGCGACGAGATCGACCTGATCCTCGCCAGCCCGCCGGTCCCGCTGCTGCACGTCGTCGGTCCACCGGGCGCGGGCAAGTCGGCCCTGCTGGCCGAGGTGCGCCGGCGGGCACCCGGGCGGGTCGCGCTGGGCTCGGTGGTGGGAACCGGTGCGCTGCGGCTGTCCTGGTTGCACGACCTGGTCACCCAGCTGGGGATCGGCGGCCCCCCGGCGCACGCGGTCCAGCGGGCGATGGCCGCCGGCCGGTCACTGTTCCGCGAGGAACTCGCCGAGCTGGCCGACGTGTTGCGCGAACGGGGGCCGCTGGTGCTCGCCATCGACGACGCTGCCCGGCTGGACGAGCAGAGCGCGGCGGAACTGGCCTGGCTCACCCGCTGCGGGGGCGAGCTCTGCCTCGCGCTGGCCCTGCGGCCGGAGGCGCAGCTGGCCGAACTGCCGGTCGCCCGGCTGCATGGCGCCGCGGTGCTGCACCTGCGCCGGCTGACCCACGCGGAATTCCGGGGGACCCGCGACCCGGACGCGGCCGAGAGCAGTGGCGGCATCCCGGCGCTGCTCGCCGCGCTGCATCAACCCAGGCGGGTGGCGGTCGCGACGGCCGTGCACCTGGTCGGCCTGCGGACCCGGGGGCTGCCGGAGGCCGCCGGTCGGATCCTGCGGACCTGCGCGGCCCTCGGATCGCTGCGGGTCGACCAGATCGCCACCCTCACCGACCTGCCGTTGCCCGAGGTTCTGCGCTGCACCGATCAGCTCGTGCTGGCTGAACTCGTCGACGAGGGCCCCGGCGGGCATATCCGGCACAGCAGCGAACTGGTCCGGGCGGCGCTGGCCGAACAGGTTTCCAGCGCGCACACCATGTACCTGCGGCAACGACTCAAAGCGGTCGTCAGCGCCTGAGCCGGCGGGGGCCCTTCCGCCGCCGCGGGCCCGGCCCGCGGCGGCGAAAGGGGGGCTCCGTCGGAGACGGAGCCGACCGGCTCAGTTCGTGACGGTGACCGGCACCGCCAACGCGTGACCGCCGGCGCTGGTCACGATGCTGACCGTCCGGATGGGGTCGGGGTTCGGCGTCGCCGGGCGGGCATCGAACGTGCCGGTGGCGCTCACCGTCGCAGTGGCGATCAGCGGGCCCTTCAGGTCCGGGCCGAGCACGATCGCCACCGTCTGGCCGGCCGCCAGGTTGCTGGTGCCGCTGATGCGCCATTCACCGGGGCTGCGGTCCCGGTACCGCACACTCAGCGCGGACAGGGTTTCCGGCTGCGGGGTCACCACCACCCGGTCGGTGCCGGTGCCACCCGGGCCGGTGGCGGTCACCTCGAACACCAGCGGCGCGTTGGTCACCGCGTAGTTCGGGTCGGGGTTCGCCGTCGGCAGCGTCAGCCCCGGCATCCGGAAGGTCGCCCTGGCCGTGTTGGCGCCGGTCAGCGTGACCGCCGGTCCGGAAACCTGCCGCCAGGTGAGCGTGTTCGCCCCCTCGGTGGCGGAGGCGTCCAGGGTGACGGCGGCCGCCCGGCCGCGGACCACGGTCTGGTCCGGGCCGGCGTTAGCCACCATCGCGCCGCCGGCCTTGACGCCGACGGTCACCGCCATCGGGGCGGACGCCCCACCGGGACCGGTCACCACCAGTTGGAAGGTGTACGTGCCCACGGTGGACGCCACGAACGTCGCCCTGGCGGCGTTCGTCCCGGACAGCGTGACGGTCGGTCCGGCGGTCTGCCGCCAGGCGTAGGTGTCGATCGCGCCGACCGACGCGCTGCCGTCCAGCGTGACGGTCTGACCCACCACGGCGCCGGCCGGGCTGGCGGCCGCGGCCACCGGGGCGCCGGGCTGCATGGCCGGGCCGGTGGCGGTCACCGGCACGGTGGTCGAACCACCCTTCGACGAGGTCACCGTCACCGTCGCGGGCGGCGCCAGGACG
>DASVVF010000511.1:0-8789 GCA_036386695.1 Catenuloplanes sp.
CGCACGACTTCAACAACCTGCTCACCGTCGTCGCCGGCTCCGCGGACATCATCGCCGCCGGCACCGAGGAGGGCTCACCCCAGCACGAGCTGGCCACCGAGATCATGCAGGCGGCGGTCACCGGTCGGACGCTCACCCACCAGTTGCTGGCGTTCGGGCGGGCCGACGGCAACCGGCCGGAGATCATCCCGATCGCCGACCTGCTCACCGACGTGCAGTCGCTGTTCGGCCGGATTCTCGGCGAGCACATCGGCCTGGATCTGGCCTTCGGCCCGGACGTGTGGCCGATCCGCGCCGAGCGCGGCCCCCTGGAGCAGGCCCTGGTCAACGTGGCGGCCAACGCCCGCGACGCGATGCTGCGCGGCGGTGTGCTGCGGGTGACGGCGACCAACGTCCTGGTCGAGCCTGGTCAACTGGCCGAACCGGCCCTGTCCGGGCGACTGGTCCACCTCAAGATCACTGACACCGGGGGCGGGATGGACGACGAGACCCGCCGTCGTGCCTTCGAGCCGTTCTTCACCACCAAGTCGACCGCCGCCGGCCTCGGACTGGCGACCGCCGCCGGCATCGTGCGCGGCATCGGCGGCCACCTGGACCTGGAGTCGCAACCCCGGATGGGCACCACCGTGCACCTGTACCTGCCCGCCGCCGGGGAGCCCGCCGTCGCGCCGCCGGCGCGGTCCGGGACACCGACCACCGTTGGCCAGATCCTCGTCGTGGAGGACCAGCCGGAACTGGCCCAACTCGTCCAGCGCATGGTCCAACCGTCCGGGTACGGGGTCACCACCACCACCGACGCCCTGGTGGCCGTCGCCCAGGTGGCCGCCGGGGCGCAGCCCGATCTGTTGATCACCGACGTGGTGATGCCGGCGATGACCGGGCCGGAACTGGCCGCCGCGCTGCGGGTCCACCAGCCGGACCTGCCGGTGCTCTACATGTCCGGGTACACCGCGGCGTCGCTCGGCCCGCAGGTCACCCTGGACGACAACAGCATGCTGATCGAGAAGCCGTTCACCCGCTCCACCCTGCTCAGCGCCATCCGCAGTCTGAGCGGGTCGACTCCGGAGCCGCCCCCGCCCCCGCCACCGCCGCCGGGCTGACCGGGCGCCTCACGGCGACACCGGTTCGCCGAAGCGGGCCACGTAGTGCCACACCCGCTTGAGGGTCTGCTCGTCGTACCGCCCGGCGAGGGCGGCCTCGCCGACGATCCGGGCGTCCAGGTAACCGTCCCGGGCCATACCCAGGGCGCAGTCGACGATCCGCTGACCGCGGTAGTCGTGCCGGTCGGCCAGACCGGACACCGCCAGCCGGAACCCCGGATGCCAGTGCACCGGGCAGGGCAGCTCGGCGGCCATCGCGTCGACGTCGGTGCCCCGGAAGCACGGGTCGAGCACCAGGGCTTCGACGTCACGGGCCAGGTCCACCGGACCGTGCACGTGGGCCTCGATGTAGTCGTCCAGCAGGTCGTGGTCGTGCGCGTCGGCCCGCTCGATCAGCGGCATCCGGGCGGGCACCCCGAAGTCGGTGGGCTCGAACACACTGTCCGGGTAGCAGAAGGTGGTCCGGGCCAGTGTCTCGGCGTTGAGCCGGAAGTACGCCGACCCGAAGCGCGGCGAGCCGCCGGTCGGCCTGCGGCGGTGGTTCAGGGAGCCGTAGACGGGGCGCGAACGGGGCGGTTCGGCGTCGTACGCGCCGCCGAACATCCGGCTCTCCCAGCGCCAGCGGTCACCGCCCGGGTGCGCGGTCAGCCCGCCGTTGCTGGTGCCGGTCTCGAACTGGGAACGGTACCGACCGTCCGCGCGCAGCCGCCGCAGGATCGGTACGCCGTGCGGTACCCGGTCCGGATGGAAATGCAGGGTCACCCGCAGGCTCGGGTCCAGTGGCGCACCGGTCGAGCGGCCGGCGACGTACCGCACCGCCTGGACCCACGCGCTGTCACCGCCGCCGGAAGGACCCATCCGGCCAGTCTGGCCCAGCCCTGCGGCGGGTCCACGCACCGGTGTCCCGGCATCGCCTGATCCCGGGGCGGACCAGCGCGCGCGAGGTTACCGGCGGCCGGGGTTGCCGGCCTTTGCTCAGGTCAGCGCGGGACCGGCCGACCAGAACGGTGTCTGCCACGCCGGCGAGGGCGCAACAGTGAGGGCACAGGTCATGGGCGGTGATTCCGCGACGCGAGGACAGGGCTCCACGGTGCGGCCCGGCCACCGCACCCCCCGGCGGGGCGCGCCGCCGCCCACCCGCCCCCGCTGGCCGCGCCTGCGCGCCGCCGTCGCCCGGCTGCCACTGGGGGTCCGCCAGCCCGATCTCCTGCGCCTGACGCTCATCACCTCGGCGCTGGCTCTGGCCTGGTTCGTGGTGCGGCTGCTGGTCCCGTTCGGGCATCCGCTGCTGGGCTGGATTCCGGTACCGCTGGCTCCGGTGCTCGCCGTTATAGCCTCCGCCCGGGTCGTCGCCGACCGGGGACTGCCGGACGCGGCCCGGCGGGTCTGGCGCGGGTTGGCGATCGGCTCTTCGGCGATCCTGGTCTCCGTTTTCACCCTGATGTACGACTTCCAGCGCGGCCCGGCCGCGGGCACGAGTCTGCTGACCAACGCGCTGTTCCTGACGGCCCTGCTGGCCGTGCTGTGGGCGGTGCTCCGGCTGCCGGTGCGCCAGCGTTCCCGCCACGAGTGGTTCACCGTGTGCCTGGACATCGGCATCGTCCTGGTCGCTACCGGGCTGGTGATCTGGTACGGCACGACCTGGCAGGACACCACGGCCAACCCGTCGTGGTGGTGGCTGATGGTGCTGTTCGCCTGCCTCGGGGTGATCGTCGCGATCAAGATGAGCCTCACCGGTTTCACCGGCATGGACCAGTCATCCATGCGCCTGCTCGCCTGCTCGGTGCTGGTCGGCGCGCTCAGCGGCACCACCATGCCGCTGCTGGCCACCCGGCCGGACCTGAACAACGTGATGATGACCCTCCCGCTGGTCTTCACCGGGGTCATCTTCGCGGCGGAGGCGCAGCGCCGGGCGCCTCAGCGGCAGCTCCCGGCCGCCCGGCGCCGGCGTCGGCCGCTGCCGTTCAGCCTGCTGCCGTACGTCGCCATCGCGGCCACGGACGCGATCCTGGTCGCCACGACCGCCAGCACGTCGAGCGCCGCCCGGATCATGATCATGGGCTCGGTGGCGATCACCGCGCTGGTCATCGCCCGGCAGATGATCGCGTTCCGCGACAATCGCCGCTACCAGGACCAGCTCGCCTACCAGGCGTCGCACGACGAGCTGACCGGGCTGGCCAACCGGTCGCTGTTCATGATCTGCGCCGAGGCCGCCGTGGAAACCGGCGCGCCGGGCACCGTCGCGGTGGTGCTGGTGGACCTCGACGACTTCAAGACCGTCAACGACCGGTTGGGGCATTCCGTCGGCGACGCGCTGCTGGTCGCCGTCAGCGCCCGACTGCGCGAGCCCGTCCACCCGGGTGACATCGTCGCCCGGCTCGGCGGGGACGAGTTCGGACTGCTCCTCACCGGCCTGCCGCCCGGTGAGGGCAGCATGGTGGCCGAACAGATCCTGGCCGGGATGACCCAGCCGGTCACCGCGGACGGACACCACCTGCTGGTCCAGGCCAGCATCGGCCTGGCCGACAACACGGTCGACTCCTCGGCCGCCGACCTGCTGCGCTGCGCCGACATCGCGATGTACGCCGCGAAGGAGCTGGGCAAGAACCGGTACGCCCACTACGACTCGGAACTGGAGGCCCGTACCGAGGACCACGCCCAGCTGGCCGCCGCCCTGAGCCAGGCCCTGGAACGCGACGAGCTGCACCTGCTGTACCAGCCGATCGTGGACCTGGCCACCCACGCGGTGGTGGGGGTGGAAGCGCTGGTGCGCTGGCAGCACCCCCGCGACGGGCTGGTGTCACCGGTTCGGTTCATCCCGGTCGCCGAACGCACCGGGCTCATCGTTCCGCTCGGGGAATGGGTCCTGCGGACGGCCTGCGAGCAGGCCAGCGACTGGCAGCGCCGGCTCGGTGACCGGGCGCCGCTGCGGATGACGGTGAACGTCTCGGCCCGCCAACTGCTGGACCCGGAGTTCGCGCACGTGGTGGCCGGTGTGCTGGCCGACACCGGACTCGACCCGGCCGGACTGACCATGGAGATCACCGAAACCGCGGTCTTCGGCGGCGGCCGGGCGCTGGACACCGTCAGCGCCGTGCACGCCCTGGGAGTGAGCGTGGCGCTGGACGACTTCGGCACCGGACACTCGTCGCTGGGGCTGCTGCGGACCTGCCCGGTCGACATCCTGAAGGTCGACAAGTCGTTCATCGACGGCATCAACGGCACCGCCAAGCAGGAGGCCATCGCGATCTCGATCATCGGTATCTCGCAGGCCCTGGGGATGCGGACCATCGCCGAAGGAGTCGAGACCGCCGCCCAGGCCCAGCGCCTCTACGAAATGGGCTACCGGTTGGCGCAGGGCTTCCACTTCGCCCGCCCGATGCCGGCCGCGGAGGTGGAGAAGCTCCTGCCGGACACCGGCTGTCCGCCGTTCGCGCAGCCCCACCGGGTCCTGGTCGACGGCTCGCCTTCCCGGCGCTGAGCCGGGACTTTCCGCCCGGCCCGGGGCATAGTGTGGTGGGCCGGGAGGCCGCCCGCGGCGGTGCCCCGGTCAAGGCCCCGAGACGGTATGAAAAATCCGTCCGGGGCCGCCCAGGAGGAGGGGACGGGTTATGGCTGGCGATGGCGCCGACGAGGCCCGCGGTCGGCCGTCGGTGAGCTACACCGGACCGGACAGCCGCCTGAACGACCTGGCGGTGATCCTGAGCGATCTCGCCCGGATGTTCCACGAGCAGCAGAATGTCGAGGACACCCTGCGGGGCATCGTCGAGGCCGCCGTCGGCACGGTGCCGGGCGCTCAGCACGCCGCGCTCTCCATGATCGAGAGCCGTCGGGTGGTGAAGACCCGGGCCGGCACCGACGACCTGGTCTACCGGGTGGACCAGGCGCAGTACGACTCGGGCGAGGGCCCGTGCCTGAGCGCCCTGTACGACCAGCGGACGGTCCGGCTGTCCAATATGGCCGCCGAGACCCGGTGGCCGGGGTTCACCGCCCGGGCCGCGGCCCTCGGGGTGGGCAGCATGTTGTCGTTCCAGCTCTACGCCCAGCAGGACAACCTCGGTGCGCTAAACCTGTACTCCGCTGACACCGACGCCTTCGACGATGAGTCGGAGCATGTCGGATTGCTGTTCGCCGCGCACGCCGCCGTCGCCGTGGTCGACGCCCGGCAGCAACAGCAGATGTCGCACGCGATGGCCGTGCGGGACCTGATCGGCCAGGCGAAGGGCATCCTGATGGAACGCCACAAGCTGACCGGAGACGAGGCGTTCGCCCTGTTGGTCCGGGCCAGCCAGCACACCAACGTCAAGCTGCACGAGGTGGCCCGGGAACTGGTCGAGACCGGCGAACTGGCCCACCGCGACCGTTGACGTCCACCCGGGCGCGCCGGTGGCCGGGTCTACCTGCGCCGCATCCGCGCCCGGCGGGCGGCGTTGTCGTCGAGCATCGCCTGCGCCCGTTCCCGGGCCCGCCGGGCGGCCGCCCTGATGGCAGCCGCCTCGCGCCTGCTGGCCTGAGCGGGTGTCAGGTCCACCGCGAAGTGGGACCACTCGGCCGAGCCGGGCGGCTGGGCCCCGACCGGCGGCTGGGCCCCGACCGGCGGCTGCGCCCCGACCGGCGGCTGCGCCCCGACCGGCGGCCCGGCTCCGGCCGGCGGCGGGTCGTGGCGGGACCCGGGCGCTTCGGCGCGGGCACACGGCGGGGTTTGCCTCGCTCTGGTGGGTGCGGGCGTTGTCGTCAGCGTTTCCAGCACGCCGGTGATCCACAGGACCTGGGCCACGACCGGCTGAACCCGGACGACCGTCAGGTGGCACCCGAGCTCCGCGGCGCGTTGCTGGCACCGCAACAGGGCCCGGATGCCGCACGAGTCCACGAACGTGACCTGGGCCAGGTCCACGTCCAGTCGGCTGGGGCGCTGCCGACCCAGCACGTCGTCGATCTCGGTGCGCAGCTGCTCGGCGGTCGACAGGTCGAGGTTGTCCAGGACGGTCACCCGGATTCGCCGTGGGTCCTGATCAGACAGCCTGACCGTGAGGGCTGCCGGCGGCCCGGCGAGGCGAGACATGGCCATGACGCGACTCCGTGGTTGCACGCCGGTCACGTCCCCTCATCCCAGAAGGCAAGGACCGGCCAACCCGAGGGTACAACGTTCAGCGGTGGCGCTGAAGGCGCCACGGCGGCTCCGCTCGACCGGCGACGTACCGGAGACGTACCGGATCAGGGCCGCTACACCCCGCCCGCACCGCCCGGGCCGACCGCCGCACCGGTTCGCTCCCCCATGACCTGCTCGCGGAGCAGCTCGGCGGCATGCAGGGCGTACTGCGCCGCGCCGTGGTGGTGGGCGTGGCCGGCGTCGTCGCCGACCTGATCGGCGCGGTGTGCCAACTGTCGCAGCACCGTCGCCTTCTCCTGCAGCGCGCTGATCGCCGTCCACACCGCCTGCTCGATGCCGTCGTCGCGGGCGGCCAGCAGCGTCTGCGGCGAGTACGAGTGCCCGGCGTGGCACACGTAGTGCAGCGCGCTTCCGGTCTCCACCATCTGCATGCCACCGGAACACTCCGGGCAGCCCAGTCCCACCGGGGTTCCGGGCTGTTCGCTGTCGGAATAGCCGTGTGCGCTCATGTCGGTCTCCCAGACCAGGCCGTCGTCCGGACCGGTGTCCACGGGTTCCACCGGTTCGTCCACCAGTTTCGCGATGGCCTGCCCCAGCCGCGCCGCGGGTAGCACCATCGCCTCGGGCACCGCCTGGAGCGCCGCCCGTGGCATCCCGTCGAACTTCGCGTCGTCCGGTTGCTGCACCAGTCCGATCCCACCGCGCTGCGCGACGGCGGCAAGCCCCGCCGCGCCGTCATCGAGGGAGCCGGACAACACCACACCGATCACCCGTGGACCGCACCGCCGGGCCGCGGCCCGCAGCAGGGCGTCGACGGCCGGGCGTACCCGGTTCTCCCGTGGTCCGCGTCCCAGCTGCAGGACGTCGTCCGCGCCGATGAGCAGGTGCCGGTCGGGGACCGCGGTGTAGATGCGTCCGTGGCGCATCCGTTCACCGGATACGGCCGGCGCGGCCGGCAGCGGCCCGGCCTTGCCGAGCACCTCGGCGAGTCTGCTCGGTGCCGTCGGCGCCAGGTGGACGGCCACCAGCACACTGGCCGGCAGGTCCGCGGGCAGGCGGGCCACGAGGCGGCGGAGCGCCTCGAGGCCTCCCGCGGAGGCACCGATGACGACCACATCACGACGCGGCATTCCATCCACCCTTCCCGTGCGGATCCGGCCAGTGCGGATCGGGCGGGAATGCCCCGGCACGCCGGACGGAAAACCAACTCGGACCGGTCGGCCCCCCGGCCACGCCCGGCCGAGGCGCCGGTGGAGGTCGATGGGCCGGCGACCGGCAGAGCCCGATCACGCCGACCGGGCGCGATGACGACGTCCCCGCGGTAGTCAACCATGTTTGGTGCTCGCGGCGATTGGAGACGTCAGGTGGTGGCCGGACCCTTCCCGGCCGAGTGAGGGGATCAGGTGAGACCCATCGGCCCCGCCGTACCGACGACGACCGTCCTGACGACGGGGCGTCACCGACCGCTCCCCGGGGCAACGGAACCTGGCCATGGACGGCCCGCCGGCGTCGCCCGCGGCGGACCGGTGCGGACGGCAGCCGCGGTCCCGACGCTGAAAAGATGATGTTGTGGACCTGACCGCGACGGTGACACCGGAGCTTCCGCACGGCCTGATCCTGGTCACGCTGCGCGGCACGCTGACCGAGCAGTCCGCCCCGACGGTGCGCGCGGTGCTGCGTAAGTGCCTCGCCGAGTACCCGGACGCGGTCATCGTCGACGTGCGGGACCTGCGCACGGACAGCCGGGTGCGGCTGGCGGTGTTCCCGGCCGCGGTGCGGGCGTTCGGCCCCCCGCCGGCGTTGCTGCTGCACGGGGCCGGCCCGGAGCTGCTGGCGATGATGCGGGGCCGGTTGCTCGGTGACATCCCGCACTACGACACCCTCGGGCAGGCCCGCGCCGCCATGGCCGGCGCGGCGGCGGGCGCCACCCGCCGGATGACGCTGCGGTTGCCCCCGACCCTGAGCGCCGCGGCGCAGGCCCGGGAGATGGTCTCCGACGCCTGCCGCGCCTGGCGGACCACCGACCTCAGCGGCCCGGCCACCCAGATCATCTCCGAACTGGTCAGCAACGCCGTCCAGCACGCCGGCACGGACGTCCACGTCGGTGCGGCCCTGCGCGGGGGCTTCCTGCACCTCAGCGTTCGCGACTACGCCCAGGGTGGGCCGACGGCGACCCACCCGCAGGACGCCGCCGACGGCGTCGCGCTGCCCGAGCGCGGTCGGGGTCTGCACCTGGTCGGCGTGTACGCCACCGCCTGGGGCAGCATCCCCACCGGCGACGGCAAGACGGTCTGGGCCACCCTGCGCGCCACCGCACCGCCGGCGAGGTAGCCGGGGCGGGTGGGGCCTGGATCGCCTTGGGTAGCGACCCGGAAGCGGTCCGTCGCGAGGCGTCGAAATAATTCGGACGATCGGCCGTCAATCGGTTGCCTCTCTTGACGACTGTCAATGTCGTCGCCCATGCTCGGCGGCGGCGTCCGGCCAGCGCCGAAGCGGGGACCTGCGGTGATGCCGGGCGATTGGGCGTTCCGGGGTGCGCCGGCCGGTGCGGAAATGGTGCGTCCGCGGGGGTTACGGGC
>DASVVF010000512.1:0-1523 GCA_036386695.1 Catenuloplanes sp.
AGAACCCTGCTGGCCGGCAGCGTGGAGGCGACGAAGGTACGGTACGGGCACGCCGCGTACTACCTGGCATTCGTCGAGCAGGCGGAGTCGCACTTCGCCCACGCCGATCAGCTCGAATGGCTGCACCGCGTCGAATCCGACAACGCCAACCTGATCGCGGCGATCGAGTGGGCGCTGGCCAACGGCCATCCCGACGTCGCCGGCCGGATGGGTTGGGCGCTATGGCTGTACTGGTACCTCCGCGGCCAACTCCAGGTACGCCGGCCGGCGATGGAAGCAGTGCTGGAGCATGACCTGTCGGACGTCGTACGGGTGCGGGTGCTCATCATCACCGGGAACATGGCCGCCGGTGCGGGCGCCATGGACCTCGCCGGGCGCCGGTGGCAGCAAGCCCTGGACCTCGCCCAGGGTGTCGACGACCACGCCGGAGAGGCCTCCGCCCGGTTCGGTGTGGCGATCGCCGCCCTACCGGCCGGCGATCTCGCCACCGCTGAGGACATGCTGCGCAGGTCGAGTGCGATCGCGGCCTCCCTGGGCGCCGACGGGCAATGGCTGTACACGCATACCCGCATCTGGTCGGGGACAGCCCGGATGGCCGACGGTGACCCGGTCGGCGCGTTGCCGCACTTCGCCGACGGGCTGGCCGCCGCGCGGGCGCGTGGTGATCGGCTCACCACCTGCATCGCGTTGCACAACCTCGCCGAGGCCGCCGTCGCCAACGGCGACTTCGACCTGGCGGGTGACCACCTGTGGGAAGGTACCCGGCTCTGCCAGGAGACCGGTGATCTGGCCAACCTGGCGTACTACCTCGACGCCCTCGCCGTCGCCCATTCCGGGCGCGGGGACCCCAAGCGGGTCGCCACGCTGCTGGGCGCCGCACAGTCGCTGCGCGAGTTGCCGTCGGCCCGGGCGTACGTCTACCACCGGCCAGACGAGACGCCCCGGCAACGCGCCGCCGAGGCGGCCCGCGCCGCCCTCGGCGACGACGCGTACGACGACGCCGTCGACATCGGCAGGTCCATGCTGTCCGACGACGCCGTCGCCTACGCGCTCACCGTCTGACCCCACGCGGCCGGGGACGGGGGGCGGGGCCCGCTCACGCGGCGGTACGGAATCACTGTGTGGCAAGTGTGCGGGTCGTTGTGTCTGTCCCGGCGGAGACCCGGGCGTCAGGCTCGACAGCGGGCTTGACCTGTTGCCGCGTCCCGTCCCGGGTCTCCGGGTCGCCCGATTCGTGTCCGCCGGAGGAGAACCATGACCATCCGCAACCGCACCGCGGCGAGAATCGTGACGGCCGCCGCAGGGGCACTTCTCGTGCTGGTGCCCGCCGTCCCCGCAACGGCCGCCACGGCCCCCCAGAACGCCGTTCGGGGAAAGCCGGCCACCGAGTCGCAGCTGCGACAGCTGACCAACTCCATCGTGGCGGCTGGTGCGCCAGGCGCGGCGGCCATCCTTGACGACGGCCGCCGGACGCAGGCCGCCGCCAGCGGCCTGGCCGACCTGCGTCGTAACCGGCCGATGCG
>DASVVF010000513.1:0-3909 GCA_036386695.1 Catenuloplanes sp.
ACACGCTGATCTTCCGGCTGGCCGACCGGGGGCGACAGCTCGCCGGGGTACGGCTGTTCCAGCACGTTGGGCTGCCCGCCGACCGCCTCGACTTCGGCTACGACGGCGCCGACGGTGGGTGGCGACTGGAAGTCCCACGCCCGCCCCTCTGGCGGCTGGAATACCTACTGGAGCTGCGGCACGCCGACGGCCGGACCGAGCTGATCTGCGATCCGGCCAACCCGGGCCGGGTCGGCGGGGCCTTCGGCGACAAGTCGGTGCTGCAGTGCCCGGACTACGTCACACCGTCCTGGCTGCGACTACCGGCAGCGGCGGGGTCCTGGCGGGAACTGACCATTCCCGCGCCGGCGCTGCGCGGGCGGCTGCGCGCCCGGATCTGGTCACCGGCGCAGGCCACCGACCGGGTGCTCGTCGCCCACGACGGCCCGGAGTACGACAAGCTCGGCGCGCTCGGGCAGTACAGCGCCGCCATGGTGGCGGCCGGGGCGGTCGCCCCGCACCACCTCGTGCTGCTCGACCCGGGTGACCGCGACGAGTGGTATTCGGCCAGCCCCGCGTACGCGTGGGCACTGGTCACCGACGTGCTGCCCCGGGTGGACGCGGAACTCGGCACGATGCGTTCGGCGATCGGCATGGGGGCCAGCCTCGGCGCGCTGGCCATGCTGCACGTCCAGCGCCGGTACCCGCCCGCTTTCGACGGGCTCTTCCTGCAGTCCGGCAGCTTCTTCCAGCCGCGCTTCGACCGGCAGGAGTCGGGCTTCCGGCGGTACCTGCGGATGGTGCGGTTCACCGGCCGGGTGGTCCGGGCGGTCGACGGGCCGCCGGTGCCGACGGTGCTGACCTGCGGCCGGGTCGAGGAGAACCTGGCCAACAACCGGGACATGACCCGCACCCTGTGGCGGCAGGGCTACCCGGCCGCGCTGTACGAGGTGCCCGACGCGCACAACTACACCGGCTGGCGGGACGCGTTCGAGCCGCACCTGACCGACCTGCTGCACCGGGTCTGGGGACGTGCCTGATGGTGCGCCAGCATGCGGTCGAGCTGTACTCCCCGGCCATCGGGGCGGCGGCCACCGTCGTCGGCGACGGCCACTGGGGGCGACCGGTGCTGGCCTTCCCCGCCGAGGGCGGCAAGGCCTGGGACTACGCCGACAACGGCATGGTGGACGCGGTGCGGCCGCTGATCGAGGCGGGACGGGTGAAGCTGTACTGCGTCGACTCGTACGACGCGGCGTCCTGGGCCAACCGGGACCTGCCGCTCGAGGAGCGGGCCCGCCGCCACGGCGGGTACGAATCGTGGATCCTCGACCAGGTGGTGCCGCACATCGCCGCGGACAGTGGCGGTGCGGGCGACATCATCACCACCGGGTGTTCGATGGGGGCGTTCCATGCCCTGAACTTCGCGCTCAAGCGGGCCGACGTCTTCCCGCTGGCGATCTGCCTGTCCGGGAACTACGACCCGGCCGCCTGGCACGGCTGGGGTGAACGCGGCCAGGACGCGTACTTCAGCAACCCGGTGGACTACGTGCCGGGGCTGGCCGGCGGGCACCTGGACTGGCTGCGGTCGCGACTGTCGGTGCTGCTGGTCTGCGGCCAGGGCCGGTGGGAGGACACCACCGGGGCGTTGGAGTCGACCAGGCGGATGGCGGGTCTGCTGGCGGACCGGGGCCTGCGGCACGAACTGGACCTGTGGGGTCACGACGTGCCGCACGACTGGCCGTCCTGGCGGGCCCAGTTCGCCCATCATCTTCCGAGATTCTGCTGATCTTTGCCGGGGAGGGCCGCGATGTCGGACGTGGAGAACACCATCGGACTGCTGCTGGGCGCCGAGGACGACTGGCCGCGGGCCTTCGAGACGTTGCTCGGCCGGCTCGGCCCGGTCCGGGACGCCAGCGGCACGACGCACCGGATCCGGTCGGTGCGGGTCACCATCGAGCCGTTCAACCTGCGCTCCCGGCCCAAGCACGACCTGGTCATCGACCGGCTGGCGTACTGGTACTACCACCCAAGGGAGTGGCTGAAGAAGGCCGCGCTGATGGACGACGTGTACCTGCTCAACAGCCCGTTCACCTTCCAGTCGATGGAGAAACACGCCGCGTACTGCGCCATGATGCGGTTGGGTCTGAAGGTGCCGGAGACCACGCTGGTGCCGTTCAAGAACCCGCTGGACAATCCCCGGTGGCCGTACACCGCCGCCCGCTACAACCAGCCGTTCGACCTGGACCGGGTCGCCGACGAGCTGGGCTACCCGCTGTTCATGAAGCCGTACGACGGGGGCGCCTGGGTGGGCGTCTCGAAGATCCGCGACAGCGCCGAACTGCACGCCGCGTACGACGCCTCCGGTGAGCGGCTGATGCACCTGCAGCAGTCGGTGGAGGGCTACGACGCGTTCGCCCGGTCGCTGTCCATCGGGCCGGAGACAATGGTGATGAAGTTCCGCCCCGAGCTGCCGATGCACGAGCGGTACGCGGTGGAGCACGACTTCCTCGACGCCCGTACCGGGGCGGAGGTGGTGTCCATCTCCCGCCTGGTCAACGCGTTCTTCCGGTGGGAGTTCAATTCCTGCGAGTCGCTGGTGCGCGGCACCGAGGTGCATCCCATCGACTACGCCAACGCCTGCCCCGACGTGGCGCTCACCTCACTGCACTACTACTTTCCCTGGGCGATGACCGCGCTGCTGCGCTGGAGTGTCTACTGTGTGGTCACCGGCCGCCGGCCGCGATTGGACACCGACACCGCCCGCTACTTCGCCATCGCTGACCGCGGCGATCTATCGTATGAGGACAAGTTGGCTGGATACCGCCGCCTGGCCGACGAGTATTTCGAGACCGACCGGTACGCCGAGTTCTGCGACTCACAGCTGGCGCACGTCGACGAGCTGGTCTACGACTGGGTGCGCTCGGCGGAGTTCGACACGCTGCTGCTGGACACCGTCCGTTCCGCCTACCCGGCGCACGAACAGGACCGGTTCATCGCCCACTTCCGGGGGTTGCTCGACGCCTGGGTCCGGGACCGGGAACACGCCCGATGAGTGCCGCCGGGACAACGGTGAACCTGAGCGCCGCACAGGTGCTCCGGCTGCGGCTGACCAGCCTGCTGTTACGGGACCGACCGGGCCAGGCCGGGCAGCCGGGGCACGCCGGGCAGCCGGGCGATGTGGCGGGGGTGGTCAGCTGGTTCGGGGCCATGCAGGCGCAGGACATGGCCAGCGCGATGTGGTCGCTGGGCGTCCGGCTGCCGGCGTTCACCGCGGCCGATGTGCACGCCGCGCTGGAGCGCCGCGAGGCGCTGCGGACCTGGCCGATGCGGGGGACGGTGCACCTGGTGCCGCCGCGCGACGCCCGTTGGATGCTCGACGTGCTCGGCAGCCGGATGCTGACCGGCAGCAGCGCCCGGCGGGCTGAGCTGGGCCTCGACGAGCACACCGCCGAGCGCGCCGTCGACGTCCTGGGCACGGCGCTGGCCGGTGGCGGCCGGCTGACCCGGGCCCAGTGTGTGGCGGCGCTCGCCGACGCCGGCATTCCGTGCACCGGGCAACGCGGCTACCACCTGCTCTGGTACGCCAGCCAGCGCGGCGTCACCTGCATCGCCCCGCACGTCGGCAAGGAGCAGACGTTCGTGCTGCTCGACGAGTGGGCCCCCGACCCGCACCGCCCGGATCGTGACGAGGCGCTGGCGACCATCGCCGTACGCTACTTCCGCGGTCACGGCCCGACCACCCGGCAGGACTTCGCCGGCTGGACGGGGCTGACCGCGGCGGACGCCAAGCGCGGCATCGCCGGTGCCGGGGACGCGCTGCGCACCGTGCACCACGACGGGCGGGAGATGCTGCTCGACCCGGCCCTGCTCGACGCACCCGCACCCGCACCCGCACCCGACCGGCCGCGACGCGACGGGTCGGACCCCGCG